>JAPULD010000396.1 GCA_027295365.1 Planctomycetota bacterium | reverse complement strand
CACCTTCACCCCCACTCGTTTTAATACACGCCGGAGGACCCAAGCCAGGACTTGAAAGCTAATGAGGTGAAATCGCAACCCCGGACAAGGGCATTGGACAGACGATACATCCTGGATCTCAAGATGCCGATCGCGCGACTGCTGCCCGTCGCGATACTGTGCGAGCGATCAAGGGAGACAACTCGCGAGCGTACTCCCGCTCGATCCGAATCACATGAACCACCACGGATCAGCACGTTTGGCGTGAAACTGACGTCAAGGGGGATGATCTTCACTCAGCCTGCTTCGTCGGGACGAAAAATCAGCGTCGCTGGGGATTTCAACGGCTGGTCGCCTGGCGTGACCATGCTTAAATTGCGCGAAGACTCAGGAGTTTTCCAGGCTTTGGTCGATATGCCTCCCGGGAAATACCAGTATCGAATCGTCATCGACGGGAAGTGGCAGGCGGATCGGTACAATGAAGAGATGCAACTCAACGCCTACGGCGAGCCCAACAGCGTAATCGTCGTCCCCGAATCCTGAGTAACGATATGACGAGGACCAGAGACCCATTTGATGACTTGGCGGCGATGTTCCTCACCGACGCCGATCAGGCGGCGGAGAACGCTCAGGATCCGCAACAAGCCAGGAAAATTGCCATCGAATTGCTGATGGTCGCTCACTTGCCCGTCAGGGGCGGACTCTGGCTGACGCCTTATGCCGATGGGGTGGCCAGAACGACCGGTCCTACGGCTCTCCTACGTCTGGATGGCGATCATCCCTCGCTCCAACAGCTTCGTGGCCTTGAGGAGACAGGTGCTCCACAAGAGGATCTCACACTTCGGGAAGCCATCGACGAACTGATGACCGAGTCTTGCACGTGGATCATCAGGCCTTCAATGAGGACCTCATCCACCAAGTTGCTACAGGCGGGGGTTGATCGAATCACGATCCTCACCAGCGCCGATGACGCGGCGGTGGTCGCGGCCTACCAAGCCATCAAGAATCTCTTCGATGAGTTTGATGCCGATGTGAGTTGTATGCCACCCATTGGCATCGCCATTGTCGGTTCGGAGCTTGAACAAGCTCAGGACATGCTCGATCGGCTCAACGCCACCACAGAGGCACATCTGGGAATCACCCTGTCCATGACGCTGTGCTTGCCCCGGATGGATGCCGGGATCTTGTCGACACGTTATCTCAGTTTCAACGAGGAAGATTCCCCCCCCCTGAGCAAGGCGGTGCGGATGATCGACGAGGCTCGCCGGGGTGTGAACCTCAGCAAGACGGCGCCATTGCAAAACGAGATCGAAACGACTGAACTCCAGGAGGAAGAATCGCCGGCGACTGAGGTTCTGGAATTCCCCTCCTTGAGTCGTGATTCGTTTGAAGCGACATTGGATATTCAGGATGCGTGGCTCGATGAACCGGTGGAAGGGGCGATGCCTACCGAGGAAGAAGCGAGACTCGACGAGGATCTCGTTGAGACGGACGTCGGATTTACGCCTCGCACTCTCGGTATCGTGGAAGTGTTGCGAGCCAGAGTGGAAGACGATGGCGTGAGAATCGAACCCGAATTCACCCCCGGAATCCCCACCCCCGGAACATCAGGTACCCCGGCTCCCGGAAGTACAGGGACAAGCTCGACGAATCAGAATCAGGATGAGACGACGGTGAAGGTAAAACCAAAGCCGGTCATCGAAGTCGAGCCCAAGGAAAACCTGACGCCCCGCGAACCACATGGCGTGGGGGGGATGCCCCCCAGTCTGGCCCAGCATGTGGATGGTTTGATCCCCATTCTGCCTCGATGCCCGGGACATGAGCATGTGGAGATGGCGCTGGATGTGGCGGGTCGCATGCATCTGCTGACCAAGGAAGAATTCCTGCGCGACCTTTTCGTGGTCGAGCCCTGGGCGAAAGCCCATCGTGAACTGATCGCCATGGCGAGCCCCGATCAGAAGATCGACCCGCGAGGCAAGATCGTCAAGCACGTCTTCACCGCCGAACCGATCAGCGTCAGTGATCTGCATACGTCGGACATTCGGCTGCACGTGCTGGCCCCGGTGAAGGTCAAGGACGAAACCGGCTGGTACAGCGCCCCGCTCAATCCCGCGGCGGTGTGAAACACAGTCTCAAGTCGAAATACTTCATTTTCAAAGTGATAGGCTCACTCAGGCCGGCAACGCTTCGCGCAGGATGCGGAGCCAATTGCCCGAGGCGAAGCCTTTGAGTTCCTCCTCGGTCCAGCCTTCATCGCGCAGGGCGTTGGTGATGTTGATGTACTTGGTCGGGTGATCCACATCGATCGGGAGCTTGGTTGCAGGAAAGCCACCATCGGCATCCGAGCCCAGGGCGACGCCCTGCTTGTGTCCCATGACTTCGCATATGTGCAGCACGTGATTGACGCAGTCCTGCAAGGTGGCGCGTCCATTCATCGTGAGGAACGCGGAGTAGAGGTTGAGCCCGACCACGCCCCCCCGGCCCCGGCCCCGGTCGCTGATCGCCTTGATCTGGTCATCGCGGAGATGGCGATGATCCTTGCCATCCATCAGGACGCGGCAGTTGGAGTGCGAAGCCACGATTGGTCCCTTGACATGTTCAAGGAGCATGTCAAAGGATTCGTCGGCGAGATGGGATGCGTCGTGGATGATGCCTGTCTCATCGAGGGCCTGCACCATCTCAAGGCCTTCGGTCGTCAAGGGACCATGATTGCCATTGCCTCCCGAGAAGCGCGTGCCATGCCACCAGGACAAGCCAACTTGGCGGATGCCTTGCTCGAACCAGTAGGCAACGTCCTCGGGGCTTCGGATCGGATCGGCGCCTTCCATGAGCAGGACGAGTTTTTGTCTCCCCTCATCTTGTGAATCAAGATCCTGGCGTGTTTTCACGATCCGAACCAGATTTTCAGACTCGAGTTGGACGTAAACCTCCATCTGATTCATCCCGGCCCTGAAGGCGGCATCGATATCGTCTTTCGGATAGCCACATGGGGAGTCCGGTTCTTCGGGATCAGGTTCCGTGAAGATCGTGGCGTAGGCGATGTCAATCTGTCCCGTCTTCAGATCTGGCAGACTGATGCTTTGCGTCGTGGGATCCTGACACGCCTTGCGGATATCACGCATGGTCAAGTGCATGTACGCGAGGTCGAGATGTCCATCGATCCAATTCATGTCGAGTTGATTCTTTCCATGAGTGAATCTGAAACGAGACCACGACACGCGAGAAGATAGCGGATGACGACGACGCTTGAATCAATGGATCCCGATACAATCTCGATCAGATGTCGGGAGGCATGCGCATTCGTGAACAAGGAAGAATTCATTTCCGAACCCATCACCCCCGAGCCGGGTTCATTTGATACCACGCTGATGGCCATCGGTTTGGCATCCCTCCCGGGGGCATTCACCTGGCGCGACCAGCGGTTCGAAATCGTCGAATGTCTTGAGCACGTCAAGCAGACCTCCAACGAAGGCGGTACGGCAGTCGGGGATCGATACCTCAGGCGGCAGTCTTTTACCGTGAGGCTCGATTCGGGCCAAATTGCCAGAATCTACGTCGAAAGACAGGCCAGATCAGGAACTTCGCGTTCTTCTGCGAAAAAACGCTGGTTCCTTTACTCTCTGACGTCCGTATAAGTGGCTGGTGAAATGGTTCGTCTTGATCTTCATTGCCCCCATTCCGGCGGGGGAGTACCGTATGGAATGATGGAATTGGCTTCGAGCACAACCAACGTCGAGACCCGTCATCCCGCGGTCGGGAATGACGCCATTCGGCATCGACGAATCGTCGGGGCCCTGGTCGCTATATGTGCGGCCGGAATTCTCGGCCTCGCGGCCTGGCTGACCCCATCGACCGAAGGAATCGGGACGCATCAACAGATGGGATTGCCCGAATGTGGCTGGGTCACCCTCATGGATCTGCCTTGTCCGACGTGCGGGATGACCACGTCGTTCGCCTTTGCGGCCGAGGGTGATATGTTCACTTCATTCAAGACCCAACCGCTCGGGGCAATGCTGGCAATCGCCACGGCCATGAGTTTTCTCGTCGGCTCCTTCGTCGCCTTGACGGGATCTCGGGTGGGAAGCATGTTTTCCCGACTTTGGGGTCGCTGGTCGGGCTGGATAATCGCCGGGCTCATCGTCGTGGCCTGGATCTACAAAGTGATCAGTTACAAAGGTGGAATCGGATGAAACGATACATCATCGGCGCTTTTGCCTTGCTTGTGACCATGAGTTGCATGGGTGTTCCCGGTTGCGGGATCGTGCCTCTGATCGGCGGCATGGCTCAGAATTACGAATACCAGAAACTCGTGGAAGTGCTGGCGGAGTATGAGGGATTGCAGGATCAACGGGTCGCCGTCCTGGTCAACGCCGATATGTCCACGTTGTACGAATATCCTCTTCTCTCTCGCCAATTGTCGGGAGGCCTGGCGGTCCGGATCCAGCAGACGGTTCCGGGCGTTCGCGTCATGAATCCCGATGCGGTGCTTGCCTGGCAGTTCAATACCGCCGGCTGGAACGCCTTGCCCTACGCCGACCTCGTGTACAGCCTCGATGTCGATCGGATCGTCTACGTGGAGTTGTACGAATACAGGCTCAACCCCCCCGGGGATCGCTGGATGTGGGAGGGCGTTTGTGCCGCAGAGATCGGCATCATCGAGCGGGAAGGACCTGATCCCGATTTCTTTTCGGTGAGCATGAATGTCACGACGACGTTTCCTGAGAAAAACGTGGTGACCCGGGATGAATACCCTCAGCAGCAGATCGAGATGGGCTTGTTGGGGCGGTTCATTCGTCAAACAACGTGGTTGTTCTTCGATCACATCGAACCGAAGTATCCTGACAAATATCAGGGAACTGTCCCCGAACACCTCGCGTCCTGAGCATGGAGAAGATTTTGAAGCGATGTTTGATCCTAACGGCGCTGTTGCTGGGGTTGCAGCCCCTGTCCTCATGCAACATCATCACGCCATTGGTTTTCGTCTTCAGCCCCGACCCGACGGTCGAAGCGGTATTCCCGCTCGAGGACCGACCGACGGTGGTCTTCGTCGATGATCGACGGAACCTGTTGACCCCGACCTCGCTGCGTCGGGTCCTGGCCGACCAAGTCACCAAGGATCTCATGAAGCAGGAAGTCGTGACGATCACGATCAGCCCCCAAGATGCGGCGGTGGTTGCGCGGCGGAGCGACACCGACGAC
>JAPULD010000395.1 GCA_027295365.1 Planctomycetota bacterium | reverse complement strand
ACAATGCGGCAAGATCAGAGAACTGCTCATAGGTCGTGACGGGGATCCCGTTGACGCTCAACATTCGCATGCCCAGCTCGAGGCCCGCTTCGTCGAGGCCAAGCCTCATCAATTCTCGCTTGATGATGTCGTCCTGATCCTTGTCGATCAGCGTGGTGGATTGACCGGGCGTGATTCCAATGCTCCGCAAACCTGAATTCTGATCAAGCTGGGGAACCATCGAGAATTGCAGCGGTTCATCGATCCCCTCGCGCTGCACGGTCAGAACGACTTCCTGATCCACCTTGCTCATGGCCGAGGCGATCTGCAGGTCAGCGAATGTGTTCGCCGGTTTGCCATCGATCATGGTGACGAGATCGCCAGCCTTGAGACCCGGTTCACTGATGCCCAGCGCCGCCGCGTTGTCGGCCATGGTTGTTCCCGCAGGCAGCGTGAACGAAACATGCCCGATCACCGGTGCCGGAAGACGAACCCCCACCAGGAACGCCCAGACGAACAGGATCGCCGCAAGGATCAAGTTCATGACCACCCCGGCAGAGACGACGATCATTCGTTTGCCGATCGGGCAACTGTTGTAACTTTTCGGATCGTCGGACACGTACTCGGGATTGGCGTCTTCCTGACCCAGCATCTTTACGAAGCCCCCGATCGGGAGCCAACGCAATGAGTATTCAGTTTCCCCCAGCCCGAGTTCATCCCCCATCCGGTACAGCTCTTCGGGCTTCAAGGTGTTGTCTTTTTCCCGGGCCTTCAGATCGTCACTGCCATTCTTCTGAATGTACTCGCGAGTCAGGCGTTCGTATTCCGCCAGCGTCGATCCATAACGCAGGCCGATCCCCTTGCGCCAGGCCAGAGCGACCGGCCCCATGCCCACCGCGAACGCCTCGGCGCGAATGCCAGCCCATTTCGCGGCCAGGAAATGCCCCAACTCATGAATGAAGATCAGGGCTCCGAATCCGAGGATGATCCAGAAAATGCCGATGAGCGTGGTAATGATGCTGCTGAGAAATTCCATAAAAATCCTGGGGGTCAATGATCATTCACTTGAAGAGGCGATGGGAACAGTCTGTATATCGTCTTGTGCTTCATTGTATTTCAGCTTCACCTGGCCGATGCGGCGGGATTCGCCGATTTGGGGGATGATGAGACTGATTTCATTGTGTCATGCACAAACACACGAGCGGCCTGATCGGCCTTCATGACATCGTCAAGGCTATGGACGGGAATTGGATCAATGGTAGACAGGGCTTGCCCGACCAGATTCGTAATCGTCGGAAAGTCGATCCGACCATCGAGAAATGCCTGAACCGCGACTTCGTTGGCGGCATTGAAAATCGCCCCTGAGGTTCCCCCACGTTCAATCACCTGATAGGCCAGTTGCAAGGCCCCGAATCGATCGTGATCCACCGGCTCGAAATCCATTTGCCTCAGGCTGGACCAATCCATGGTTTTTGAGCAACCCTCGACTCGCTTGGGCCAGGTTAAGGCATATTGAATGGGTGTTTTCATGTCGGGCGGCCCCATCTGGGCCATCACCGAACCATCCACGAACTCCACAAAGCTGTGGATGAGCGATTGGGGATGCACGATCACTTCGATCTTTTCCGCAGGCAGGCCAAACAACCAATGAGCCTCGATGACTTCGAGTGACTTGTTCATGAGCGAAGCCGAATCGATGGTCACCTTGGGACCCATATTCCACGTCGGGTGATCCAGGGCCATTTGTGGCGATGCGCCGGCGATCCGAGTTTTCGACCACGTCCGGAAAGGTCCCCCCGAGGCGGTGATGACAAGTCGTCGTACTTCGTCGATCGAGCGTCCCGAAAGCAGACACTGAAAGATGGCGCTGTGTTCTGAATCAATGGGCAAAAGGTTGACGCCCTTGGCCTTCACCAGAGGCATGACCATCTCACCGGCCGCGACGAGCGTTTCCTTATTCGCCAGGGCAATGTCACACCCAAGTTCGATGGCCTCCAGGGTGGCGGGAAGACCGGCCGAGCCGACCATTGCCCCCACCACCAAGTCACCCGGCCTTGCGATGGCTTGAATGAGCTGGACCGCGGCGTCAGGCCCGGTGTAAAGAGTTGCTACATCTCCCAACGCCTCAGCTTGAGCATGGTCGGCGATCGCCACGTGATCGACCTGAAACGACTTGGCTTGCTCCGCTAGGGTGTTGGAATTGGAACCCGCCGCCAGCCCCACCACGTCGAACTCGATCGAACCGACTCGATTGAGGTGCTGGATGACTTCCAGGGTGTTGGTCCCGATCGATCCGGTTGAACCGAGCAGAATCAGACGTCTCGTTATGCCGGGGGATTTGGCCATGATCAATCGCCAGATTTCTCAGCCGCTTCCCGGGCCGATGGCGAGACCGACACACGACGACCATACAGCGATCGACGCTTGCGAATGGGCTTTACTTCAGTCGTCTTTTCGTTGGATGAGACAACCTCGGTTGCAGTCTTGGGCTTTGACTTGGTCTTGACCGTGCGATCTTGACTTGACTCTTCGGCGTTGCTCCTGGCCGTTGTCTTTTTTCGCCTTGACCGCTTCTTCCTGGACTTCGATTCGGTCGAGTCGTCTTTGGCCTGCACCAATGGCTCAGGTTTCTTATCCTCGTGCTCCGTGGTGGTCGTTGATTTTTTTTGTGGGCGACGACGTTTTCGGGTGGTCTTTTTCTCGGCGGGTTGCTCTCGCTCCGGATCCGAATTCAGAGATTCTACTGTCCCTGGAGTCGCCTCGGTGCCAGAACTCTGTTTGCGTCGGCGTCGCCCCCCTCGCTTGCCCCGCCGACGACGGGACGATGGCTTGTCTGAAGAATCGCTCACATCATCCTTGGATTCGGATTTGGTTTCGGATGTCGTTCCGGAAGTGTCTGGAGCCGAGGCCTTCGAGGCAGAGGCTGCGATGAGTTCGTCGAACCAGCTTTGGATTTGATCCGCTTCGTGAGCCTTGACGCTGGACATGTGGTTCTTGACTTCGATGTCGCTGTCTTTGCAACGGAGAATGATCTCCTTCGATGTCAAATCAAGAGCCTTGGCCAACTCGTGAATTCGGATCTTTGTTCGTGTATCGGCCTTTGACACAGGTTCCGAAACGACTTCCGAGCGTTCCTGTTTCTTGGGCTTTCGAGTCGTCTTGGTCTTGCCCTGACGACGCCCTTTTTCGCTCGGCGCGTCAGCATCACCCTCTGTCTTCTTCGTCTTCTCCTCCTGCCAGTCCTCGTCGAAGTCACCGGAGAGAGCGACGGTGGTGGCATCTGCCGGAGCGAGTTTTCGCCTCCGACGACGACGGCCTCGTTTCTTCTTCTCATCCCCTTCACGTGGCTCTGGCTCCGCCTCGGACTTGTCCTTGGCTTTGGCTTGGGCCTCAACCATCTGCTGCTCGATCTTCTTGATCGAAGGAACTTCCACTTCAGGGAGTTTTTCCAGATCCACCAATACATTGCGATCGTCGTAGGTATTGAAATCCACGCGATCGGTGGCGATCGCTTCGCTGACCCTCACGTCGATCTTCTTGTGACTTTGTTCCTCCAATCGCACGAGTTCCCGACGCCTCGTGCTCAGGAGAACCGTGGCCACCTTGGGCGAACAGACGAGTTCCACCCGATGGATCCGATCGTATTGAAGCAGGTAATCGAGTTGCCGGGTTGCATCGGCCCCGACAAAGTCAGGCGACTTGACCTCCCCATGCCCATCGCAATGCACACAGTCGACGTAATGGCTGGAACGCAAGCTGGGACGCATGCGTTGCCGGGTCATTTCAAGGATCCCGAACTGGCTGAGTCTCAGGATCGTGGTCTTCGCCCGATCGCGCTTCAGATTTTCGCGAAAACGGTCCTCGATCTCCTTGCGATGCCGGGTGGCCCTCATGTCGATGAGGTCGTTGATGACAAGCCCCCCCAGGTCCCGGAGCCTTACCTGCCGGCAGATCTCGTCCGCGGCTTCGCAGTTGGTCTGGTAGGCGTTCGTCTCGCTGTCCCGGGCGCTGCGGCTCTTGCCTGAGTTGACATCAATCGCGACCAGCGCCTCGGTCTGGTCGATCACGATCTGCCCCCCGGAAGGCAGCGGCACCGAGCGACAGTGAATCAATTCGATCTGCCGCTCGATGTTGAAGGCATGGAAGATCGGCATGGGCTGGGTGTAATGCAACACCTTGGGCGCAGAACGCGGTGCGACAATGTTCAGGAATTGACTGATGCGCTCGTATGCGGATTGCGAATCGACCACGATCGTGGTGATGGAGGGTCTGACCACGTCGCGAATGGTTCGGATCAGGAGATCCGACTCGGTGTAGAGTTCGCAAGGGGCGCCGATCTTCGCAATGCGCTCTTCCATGACCTTCCACAAACGCATCAGGTAGCTCACATCGCGTTTCAGTTCGGTCTTGGGAGCCCCGATCCCGGCGGTGCGAAGAATGAAACCGAGCCCTTCGGGCAGGTTCAGGGAGTCGAGGATCAGTCTCATCTCCCGACGCTTTTCCTCATCCTCGATCTTGCGCGACACGCCGACCCGGTCCATGCCCGGCATCATGACCATCATCCGGCCCGGGATGGACAGGTAGCTGCTGAGGGTGGGTCCCTTGGTGCCGATACCTTCCTTGAGCACCTGCACCTCGACCACATCACCACGCTTCAGGGCTTTCTGGATCAGGGGTCGCTCGCGGCGCGGGATTTTCTTGCCCACGCGCTCAGTGCGTTCGCGCCCCGGGAAGTATTGGGGATGCAGGTCGGAGATGTGGAGGAAACCATTCTTGGCCTCGCCAAAATCCACGAATGCGGCCTGGATGGCGCTTTCGACGTTGGTGACGCGACCCTTGTAGATGTTGCCGACGTTGGTCGCGGTGGCGAGTCGTTCGGCATAGATTTCCTCGAGATGACCATCCTGCAGAATCGCGATCCGGCATTCATCGCCGGGCGAATCGTTGACGACCATGATCTCTTCGACGTCGATCTTCTTTTTTCTAGGTGCCACAAGAGGCTCCGGGAGTGCTCCCGGCGAGCTCACTCAAGCATGCATATCCATTTCGACTCGGGAAGCGCATCTCGAAACAGCGCCGGTCCGATAAGTGGCGCGAGTATTTCTGAAGATGAGAGGTGGAGCCGCTGAAAAGTGCATCCGTGGTAAGGACTCGTCGGGGTGGCGTCGGCCTTTCGCGGGGTTCAAGCCATGAGCGGGACATGCCACACTCCGGCGAACTCCTCCTCGGCCGGCCTCGGCCAGATTTCTGGGATTCAACGCCCGATCCGGTTATCCGACGGTCCAACCGACGTCCGTTTCGGGCAATACATTACGTAGCTCTTCACGCAGGCAATTCAAGACCTGCCGATCGGAATCGAACGAGCCGACCTTTCGGGCGAGCCGCTCACAGGTGGGTATATCGACCGATCTGATGACCCTCTTGACATTGGGGATCTTGGCCGACACCAAAGAGAGTGTACGCAGCCCCAAACCGATCAGCAACATCGTGTAGAGGGACTCCCCGGCGACCTCTCCACAGAGGCTGGTATCGACGTTAAAACGCTTCCCGACGCGGATAACGTTCTTTACGAGCTGGATAACGGCGGGATTGGCCGGGCTATAGAGACTGGCGACCTTCTCATTGCCACGATCGACGGCCAAGGTGTACTGGATCAGGTCATTCGTGCCGATCGAGAAGAAAGCGACTTCCTGGGCAAAAACCGACGCCTGCAGTGCAGCACTGGGTACCTCAATCATCATGCCGATCACGATGTCGCGATCGAATTCGATGCCCTCCTCCTGACATTCCTCCATGACGTCGTTGAGGATCATTTTGGCTTGCCTCAACTCCATGGCTATGGAAATCAGGGGGAACATCACCTTGATGGGCCCAAAGGCCGAGGCCCTCAGGATGGCCCTGAGTTGGGTACGGAAAATTGGCAGGTTCTGCAGGCAATACCGGATGCTGCGAAGACCGAGAAACGGATTTCGCTCCGGCTCCTCTGACCTCTGCTGGGTGTACTTGTCCGCTCCGAGGTCGAGCGTTCGAAGCGTGAAGGTGCGACCATCAAGCATCTCGACACATCGCTTGTACGTCTGGAACAGCTCTTCCTCGGTCGGTTCGTCCTTGGAAGTCAGGTAGAGGAATTCGGTGCGGTAGAGCCCCACTCCTTCGCCCCCTTGCTTGAGCAGCATCGGAATCTCGC
>JAPULD010000394.1 GCA_027295365.1 Planctomycetota bacterium | reverse complement strand
ATGATGAGTTCCGCGGCGTTGCCGAAGCTGGCGTTGAGCAGGCCCCCGATGCCGGGACCGAAGTGGCCTGCGAGTTGTTCGGTGGCCTTTCCCATCCACCCGGCGAGGGGGATGATGGCAAGGCAGGCGATGCCGAAGATCCACGCAGGGGGCGCGTGGGTGACTTCAAGCACGATGCAGATCGGGACAAAGATCAGCAGCACGTGGAGAAAGGGAAATTTGAACCCGCCGATGGTCATGTGGGGGGAAGCTTACCACGGAACGGGAGGCTTGTTGGTCAATCGGGTGCCACGGACAGCGAAGTGAAGCGCAGCAGAACGAAGTCGTCCGTGTGTTGGACGATCTATTTGCAATCGGCACGGACGACTACGCTGCGCTTCGCTGTCCGTGGCACCCAAAAAGTATCACCAGGGAATTGGCGGGTTCGCGCCGAGGCCGGGGCCCAACAGCACGGCGTTGAGCATCAATCGTCCTGAGCCTTCGGTGTACGCCCTGAGGTAGGGATCGTTGGCGAAGAGAATGACCTGCCCATTGCCCATTCGCTCGACGGTGGCGTACGCCGCATTGCCGATGCGTTCGCGTCCTTCGGGCCAGAGCAAGCCGCTCATCCTGACGTTGTCCGACTCGACGAGGCGCACCGGCGTCTTGATGGGTCTCTTGCTCATGAGCACCGTCGAACCCGAGAACAGCACGGGGAGTCGATCCTTCACGCCAAACGCCAGCCAGTGGCGATTGTCCACCCGGGTCTGGGCGAAGATGCCCTGGGGCGAGAAGCGACGCAGCCAGGCGTCGTGTCGTTTCAAAGCGTCGCCCTTGAGTTTCTTGGGTGTGTCTTCCTTCTTGGCGTCATCATCCTCAGACTCGTCGTCATCCTCTTCCGAGGCCTCTTCATCATCATCATCATCATCTTCTTCCGCCACTGCCGCCTCGACCGGGTCGCCCCAGATGTCGGCGGGATCGACCTGCACATTCATCGAGCCGATCTCCCTCGCCAGAGCCTCGCCGTATTCCTCAAGCTTGTCGAGCACGTTACGACGGCTGCGCACCGAGGACAGTCCCCCTTCCCGGGCGAGCGTCGAGGCGGAACCGCCGATGGCGATGAGCGTGCCTCCCGCTTCGACCCATTGCCTGAGGTTTTCCATGCCCCCTCGATTCAAGACGGCGCTGAGTGCGCCACCCGAGGGGAGGATCAACACGTTGTACGAACGCAGGTCCACGAATGAAATGTTCTGGACGTTGAAGGGGCTGGTTCGCAACGCGAGGCGATCGTCGAATTGATACCACGCGAAGCCGAACGACGTGGTGGACATGGGCCATTGCGAGGCGATCGCGATCTTCGGTGCGTTGAGCAGTTGAAAGGTCGGTCCCCCGAGATCGGGACCGGTGTCGCTCAACGCGGTTTCGGCGCCGATGATCTCCATCTTGTAGACCTCGCGGCAGCGGGTCAGCACTTCGACGATGTGTTCCGGATTCTCATGGCGCCGGATGAGCACGGTCCCCGGTTGGTACGCTCGTCCATTGTGCGTGAACTTCTTCGTCGCCACCCGGGGCTTGCAATCGGCCTCGAACAGCCGGGCCAGGGCCCAGTAGACGATCGAATCTTGCCCATCGATGAGGTAGCCATAGTCGGGAACCGAAGGCATCGCCGGGGGCGTTGCTTGCGATACGCTCATTGCGCCGCTCGTATCGCCCTCGACCCGTTCCGCCCAGTACGCTTCGAGCCCATACGCCATGGGCACCGACCAGGCGGTCATGTCGTAGATTCGTCCCCCCTCGTCGTTCTCGATCTCCTCGCGCTCCTCCTTGAGAAACTGATCCGTCATGCGGGGATTGAAATCGAGGATCGTGTTCAGGTAACGTCGGAAAGGCTGGGTGGATTTGACCACCGCGGTGCCGGCGGGGAACGTCTTTCGCTCCGCCTTCTCGCCATAGGTATTCGAAACGTTGATCGCCTCGAATTCATTGGTGGCGATGGTGTATTCGATTTCATGCTGATCCAGAAGCATCAGATGCTTTTTCCAACGCCTGATGTCAGCGTCGGGAGGGAGAATGTACGTTCGAGCCCCATCATCCGCATCGGACAACGCCCAGCGTTTTTCGGCCAGGAAATCGCGAATAATTCCGGCCCGGTTGTCGCGCAACGTCATGAGGTTGGCCATGGAACCCACGACGTTGTGGGCCACCGCGTCAAAGTAGGTTTCGATCTCCCCAGAATTCTTGCGGATCATGGAACCGTTGACGCCTGCCTGCTCATACAACAACCCGATGGTGCCTCGCAACGAGGCGTAGGCATTGGTGTAACCCGGATACCACTCCTCGTACCAGTCTCCCGAGTAATAACTCCAGCCTCGCTGGTTGAAGGCGGCTCCCTGATCGGCCCCGAACTTCCTTCGCCACGTCATCATCGTTTCGGACATCTGGTTGTTGATGGGATCCCGGGGCGGGTCCATCAGAAACGTGTCGAGGCTTCCCATCTCGTGGGCATCGATGAGGAAGTGGGGATTCCACTCGTTGATCGCGTTGGTGCGTCCCCTCGTTTCGGGTTGCGATTGAATGAGCCAGTCGCGATTCATGTCGAAGAGATAATGGTTGCCACGTCCCGCGGCCCAGGGACCGGCGTGATGCATCGCCTGTCGGTCGGGATTGGGAACCTTGCCCTTGAACGCGTCGATCTGGGAGAGATAGCGTTCGCGGCCATCGGGGTTTTCAATCGGATCGATGAGGATGACCACTTCATCAAGCAGTCGCTTCGTGTCGTCATCACGAGCGGCGGCCAGGAGGTACGCGACCTGCATGGCGGCATCGACTCCCGAAACCTCGTCGCCATGGATGGAATACGCCAACCAGGCAATCCCCGGCAGGGTGGACGCAATGGCGTCGAGGTCATCGTTCTCGCCCCGCGTCCGGGGGTCGGCGAGTTTGGCGTTGTTGGCTTTGATCTCGTCCAGCCGCGCATGGTTGGCCGGGCTGGTGATGGTCAGGTATACGAGAGCCCGACCTTCGTGACTTTGGGCGTATTGGGTCATCGTGACGAGATCGGATGTTTCAGCCAGGATCGTGAGGTAGCGCATGAGCGGGTCGTAGCGCACCGACTGCGAACCGACCGGGTGGCCGATCACCATCTCGGGCATGGGAATCGAGGCGTCGAGATCGTCCGGCTCGATGTGCGAAGGCAGGATCGGCTTCAGGTCGTTCACGACTTGCCCTTGCATGATGTGCGAGGAAAGCAGCCCAAACACAAGACTTGCGATCAGGAAACACAGGCCAGACCGGGTCGGGACGCCATTGATGATTCGATTCGACATTCGATAATCTCTCCGGGGTGAATTGAGGGGCACCAATATAGAGGATGGGCGTCGCCCACGCGCCATGGAAGGAGACGATTCATGGGGATTGATGCTTCTGAAGGAAGCTCGACGATAGATTCGCAGAATGCTTTGTTAAACCAGGGAATCCATCGAAGGACATCCATGCATAAGATCGTGGCCCCATTGTTTCTGATGGTTCTCCTGTTTTCGGGATGTTCAAGTGCGAGCAAGTCGTCAACCGATGCTGCATCGCACAATCTCAAACCCTCACTCCGGATGATGACCACCATCAGCGGGTATTCCGTCGAAGGCCGACCCATTGAGCGATGGTCGTTCGGCACCGGTGACGAGTACGTCCTGATCATCGCCTCGATCCATGGCGATGAAGCCGCGGGGACGCCATTGCTGCATCGATTTGCCCGGCACCTTGCCGCGAATCCCGAGACCCTGGAGGGCCTGGGACGAGTCGTGCTCGTGCCTCAGGTGAATCCCGATGGCGTGGCGGATAAGAGGCGGCACAATTCCCAGGGTGTGGATCTGAATCGAAACTTCCCGACTTCGAATTTCCAGAGCCGTCAAAGGCATGGTGACGAGCCCTTGTCGCAACCCGAGAGTCGCGCGCTGTACGATCTGATCCAGCGAGAGAAACCCCGCCGCGTCATCAGCATTCATCAACCCGTGGGATGCATCGATTACGATGGCCCGGAAAGAGCCCGGGGGTTGGCTATTGCGATGTCCGAAGCGAGTGATTTACCAGTGCAGAAGCTGGGGGCGCGACCCGGTTCGCTCGGGTCCTACGTCGGGCTCGAACTTGGGATCCCCATTATCACGCTCGAATTGCCAAGCCAGGCTTCGCGCTGGGGCGAAGAAAGACTTTGGGATGAATATGGCGAGATGTTGATTACGAGCATTCAATTCTGAAAACATTCTGGGCGGTCGTCGAGACAACGAACCAGTCGGACCTGTCTGTCCGTATGATCATCGCATGACTGATGGCACATGGTTGTTCTACGACGAGAAAATGCTTGAGCATGACATGGGGCCGGGGCATTGCGAAAGCCCCGAACGACTGCAGGCGATTGTCGAGACCCTGCAAAACGCCGACCTGCCTCACGTGCAATGGAGAACTCCCTCTCCGGCCACGCGCGAGCAGGTCTTGCGCAATCATTCTCTCCGTCACGTGGAATTCCTCGATCTCTTGAGGGGCACCCACCACATGATCGATGGCGACACGAGCGTCTGCCCCGCCAGCATTGACGCGGCCTACCTCGCGGCCGGGGCGGCGATCGGGGCCGTGGAAGCGGTGGTGTCGGGTCAGGCATCCAGCGCATTCGCGTTGGTGCGTCCCCCGGGGCATCACGCGGTTCCCGATCGAGCCATGGGATTCTGCTTGCTGAATAACATTGCCATCGCCGCCGCGCACGCGATCAAGGCCTTGGGCCTGGCCAAGGCGCTCATCATCGATTGGGACGTTCATCATGGCAACGGGACCCACGATGCGTTTTTGAAACGCGATGACGTTCTGTTCATCAGCCTCCATCAGGGGCATTTCTATCCCGGGACGGGACACGTCGATGAGGTCGGCTATGGCCAGGGCGAGGGCAAGACCATCAATCTGCCGCTGCCTCCAGAGTTGGGTGATGATGAATATCTTGGCCTCTTCCTGGAAATCGTGATGCCCATCGCCAAGGCGTTCGACCCCGATCTGGTGCTGGTGTCCGCCGGTTTCGATGCGCATAAGGCTGATCCATTGGGAGGGATGAACCTCACCGATCGTGGGTTTGCCCGGATGTGCTCGATGGTGCAGCAGATTGCCCTTGAGCATGCACAGGGTAGGTTGGCGTTGATTCTGGAAGGGGGATACGACGTGGAAGCTTCAGCCAGGAGCGTCTTGGCTTGCGTCGATAGTCTGGGCCAGGAAACACAAGAACTCGAATCGATCACGATCAATGCGGCTACCCAGGAACTGGTCAACTTCTTCAAGGCGCGATTCGAGCCCCACTGGCCCTGTCTGCGGGACGGAAATGGCCACTAGCTTTTGACTCCGGGTTTCACCACAATGGGTCGTTCATCTCACTACTACTGGAGGCCAGTCGATGCGTCATCCCAATCACCCCAAGGTGATCGTTCAGAACCCGTTCATCACAATTGCGTTAATGCTGGTCCTGGCGATCGGGTCTGGGGCCTGGGCCCAGAACGTGCCTTCCCCCAGTGAACATCTTGGCCGACCCTTCGATGCTGATTTCAAGCTTGCCGACTGGGATCAGGTGAGCAGCTATTACCGAATCCTGGGTGATCGTTCTCCCAATGTCATCACTCAGAAGGCAGGGACGACGACCGAGGGACGTGATTTCCTCATCAGCATCATCTCCTCCCCCGGAAATTTGGCGGATCTTGATAACATCAAACGTCGAGCCTCGACGCTCGCCGACCCCCGGGGCAAGACCGACGCGGAGTTGAACGACGCGGTCGAGAATGGCAAGGTCATTCTCTTTATCTCGTGTCAGATGCATTCCACCGAAGCCGCGGGTAGTCAGTTCGGCATGACCTTCGCCCATCACCTCGCCACGTCCAACGACGAACCCTGGGCCAGCGCCCGGGATGAAGTCGTCGTCGTCATCTACAACACCAACCCCGATGGCATTGACCATGTCACGAATTGGTATCGCAAGACCGAGGGGACGCCCTACGAGGCGACGGGGATGCTCAAGCTCTATCAGTATTACGCGGGGCATGACAACAATCGCGACTGGTTCATGTTGACTCAGAAGGAAACGCGGATCGTCACCAACCTTCTGTATCACGAGTGGTTCCCTACCGTGTATTGGGATGTGCATCAGCAAGGTTCCAATGGCGAGCGACTGTTCGTCCCCCCCTTCCGCGATCCTTTGAATCCGAACCTGAGCCCCGAGATCATGACGGGCATCGATGCGATCGGCAGCCGCGCCTTGATGGACCTGACCAGCGAGGGATTCACGGGGGTCAGCACGGGCGTCTCCTATGACATGTGGTGGAATGGTGGCAACCGAAACGTTCCGGTGCGTCACAACATCATGGGCTTCCTGACCGAAGCGGCATCGGTGAATCTCGCTTCACCGATATTTCTTCGCAAGAGTGATCTTCGAGGCCCTCGCGGATTGGGGGGCGATCGTCCCTCCAATCGATTCCCCAAGCCCTGGCCCGGTGGGTGGTGGCGAATCGGCGACATCATTCGTTACGAAATGGCGTTCGGGCGTTCCATGCTGGGCAGCCTTTCCCGCGAACCCGCCCACTGGCGAAACAACACGATGCTCGCCTCGCAACGCACCATCGAGAAGGGCGCGACCAATGGGCCAAGGGCCTGGATCATCCCCTCGGACAATCGCGATCCCGATGCCGTAGCCAAGCTGCTGGATGTGCTGCTGTCAGGAGCGGTTGAGGTTCATGTGGCCGATGCTCCGATCGAGGCGGATGGTCGAACGTATCCGGCGGGTTCGATCGTCATTCATCGGAATCAGCCTTATGGCAGTTACGTGAATGACCTCATGGAGATACATCGTTACCCCGAAGGAGATTCCCCCTACGACAATGCGGGCTGGACGTTGTCGCTGCTGATGGGCGTCAGACGGGTTGAAGTGATGGAGGATCTCCAAGGCGACTTCCGAGAGGTCGAGACCCCGGCGCAGGCCATCGCGGCGTTCAATGGCGATTCACGTGTAGTGGGCAATACGAATCTCCTCTCGGTGCATGACAGCTCGACGTGGACGAAAGTCTGCGAGTCGCTGCAAAGGGGCGAGGCGATGACCTTGACCACCACTGGAGAAGAGGCAGGCATCTTCCGTCGAGGCGTGACAAATCAGAATTCAGGCAACAGTCAAGTGCTCAGCAAGATGCCCCGCATCGGGCTCTACGCCCCCTGGTCGGGCAGCATGAATGAAGGCTGGATGCGCTACGTGCTCGACACCTACAAGATTCCCTACATCCGTGTGCGGAACGAGATGATCCGCGCGGGCGATCTGGGCGAATTTCTGGATGTGCTGATCATCACGTCGATCGGACCGGGCCAACTCGAAGATGGCCGCTCCCCCGGAAGCATCCCGGAGGAGTATGCGCGAGGTCTCGCCCCCGAAGGATCCATTGCGGTGCAGGAATTCGTCATGAATGGCGGCACACTAATCAACACGGGATCCTCGTGCCAGTGGTCGATCGATCTGTTTGACATGCCGCTCGTCGATACGACGCGTGAAGAGGCCAACGAAGAATTTTCCTGCCCGGGCGGGGTCTTACGAACCATCCCCTCGCACGGCGTCTACACCGTGGGCCTTCCCGATTCAATGGGCGTGATGTTCTCCCGATCCTCAGCCTTTCGCATGATGACCGACGAGGAACGCAAGGAAGCGGGACGCGAGGGGCTCATGAATTTCAAGACGCCCATGGCCTACGCCTCTTCGCAGGTCCTCTTGTCGGGTTGGATCAAGAAGCCCGAAGTGATCGAGGGCAAGGGCGCGTGGATGCGAGCCGCGGTTGGCGAGGGAGCCGTGCATCTGTTCGGCTTCCGCCCCCAGTACCGAGGCTGGGCGCACGGCACGTTCCCCCTCATCTTCCGCGCGGCGTTGCTGGATGGGCAAGACTGAATTTTCAACGGGTGGCAGGGGCAAGTTCCTCTTTGCCTTTGTTGAGATCAGGTCATCTCAAAGCAGGGGCAAGTGAAGCGCTTGTCCCTGCCACCCGTTCAGCAACTCGGCTTTTCGGATCGGATGTTGTTCAAAAAGACTTTCCACCAATGGAATACCCCTTCCTGGGACGTGTCTCTTTTCCTGAAACAACAATCGTCTCAACGTGGTCCGAGAAGGATGCACGGGCGAGACAGGAATGGAGCTCGACATGTTGACCCCCCGCCCCCGCCCCCGGATCAGAATCCTCTCGAATCGATTACTTAAACAAGCGACCTTGGGTCTGGGCGTGGCCTCGACCCTGCTGATCCTGAATCCGGTTCAGGCCCAGAGGAATTCGTTACCCGCCGGGTATCGTGCTCCGTCTTCCTACGTCCAAGCGGCGCAGACCCAGGCGTTCAAGCACCAGGTTCGACAGAATCAAGGCCAGGGCCATGCCTATGGTCGGCAACGCCAGCAGTCCCGATGGAACCAGGGCCAGCCTGCGGGTTGGGACCAAGGGCAAGGCTCAGACATCCGTGGGCAGGGCGGCCGGGGGGGGCAGGGATATTGCGGCACGCAGGTGATCACG
>JAPULD010000393.1 GCA_027295365.1 Planctomycetota bacterium | reverse complement strand
CTGATCCAACCCCTAAATTGATCAAAGCCAGATGTAATGCTGCTGTACCGGAACTGAGAGCTGTAGTATGGGGTATTCCAACAAATTCCCTGATTTCTTTTTCGAATTCATCTATGTTTGGTCCGATCGGCGATATCCAGGAGGGGCGACTTGATGTCTCTGAGTATCGTGCCTCGTTGAGCGTCAGCGGGTATGAAAGACCGATCGTGCTTGATGCGCGTCAGTGGAGCGAGCCATGGGCGGGCATGATCCAGTCCCGGGATGCATGGGATGCCTCGGCTCTGCTATGAGTCTTCTTTCATTCTCTCCCAGACGAGATGAGGAAGCTGGGGAATGACAAGATTGGACATTGCGGTTTCCACGGCGTTCGTCGATCCCGGAAGGGCGAAAATAAACGTGTCGCCTCCCGACTCTTCGGAGCCGATCACGAGGCCGGCGATGGCCCGACTCAGCATGGCTGCGGATTTGACTTGTTCGTAGCTGAGCATTCGGAAAAGTTCTCCGAAACCTTGCAATTCGAAGCTCAGCAGACCCCGGACGACGTCGGTCGTGATGTCGCGCCGGGAGACGCCAGTTCCCCCCGTGGTGAGGATGACCTGGATTTCCGGGTCAGCGCACCAGGTCTTGAGCCTCTCTCGAATGGTGCCTTGCTCATCCTTGACGATTTCGAGACTGGCAATCTGATGCCCTGCCTGGGTGAGATGTTCGACGATCAGGGCCCCGCCCCGATCCGTCTCGAGCGTTCGGGTATCGGAAACGATCAGGACGGCACAACAGACGGGGTTGTCCTTGGTGTTTTTGTCAGCTTCGCGCCGATGTGCTTCATGGGATGGTTCTTGAGGCATGGACGTCAGTTTACTCCTTGGATCTTCTCCTGGTGCATCGAATTCAAGCCTCCCAGTCTGTGCGGTACGATGACGCCATGACCATCATCGGCAACGGTATCGATCTCGTGGATGTGAAACGGATACGTGACATGGTCGAACGACATGGACAGCGATTTCTGGACCGGTGTTTCACCAAGGTCGAGCAAGCCTATTGCGATGATGCGCCCCGACGCCGGTTTGAGCACTATGCGGCCCGTTTCGCGGCCAAGGAGGCGGCTCTGAAGGTCCTGGGGACAGGATTAAGGGATGGAATCGCCTGGACGGACCTGGAAATCGTCCGGGAACCCTCCGGAAAACCCAAATTGGTGGTTTCGGGTCGTTGTGCAGAAATTGCCACTGAGCAGGGAATTGACCATTGGATGATCAGTCTGAGCCATACTGAGACGTTGGCCACGGCCATGGCTTTGGGAATTGCGACCCCAAGCTCGGGTTGCGGCACGGAATAGGTACAGGAATCGTCCCCTGACGAGATGTAAACCATGTCCCACAAGAACTCCGGAATGCCGGCACTTTACGAATTGATGGGGGGCAAGAAGGGATCTTCGGGCCCTCCGGCTCGTCGTCCCAAGGAGCAGGCCCCGCCTCCGTCCACCGACGAATCAACCGGGAGCTGGTTGAGCCCCGGACGCATGCTCAAGCTGCCGGTGGGGTATGTCTTGGTGGGTTTGGGCATTGCCATCACGTTGATGGCGGGCACCTATATTTTCGGATTCCGCAATGCTAAACAGGCCGTGAGACAGGATTTTGAGCAGGATCTGCTCATGAACACCGGGATACTGAATGCACCCCAGACGACTGATCCGTTGCTGGAGACCTCGTCAGGTGGATCCACGCCGTTCGAGGGCTCAGGATTCCTGTCAGGCGATGCGATTACACAAAATCCAGTCGTTTCGGAGCCCTCGAAGGATCCGGACAGCGACCTGGGCTGGGGGACATTGTTCTCAGATCCTCGCCAATCAGGGCAAAATTACTTCATATTGATGCAAACGACGAAGGAAGGGGCCGAACGGGTGGTTCGCTTTTGTCGCAAACATGGACTTGAAACCTACGCGGTAGTGAGGAACAATGCTCGCACCTTCAAGGTGATCGTCCTGCCGGGCTTTGAGTCCACGGAACGATCGAGCCAGAAGGTCAAGGACCTTGAGACCCTGATCCATCGGATCGGCGACAAATGGCGTCGCGAAGAGGGCGGAACCACGGATTTCCGTGACAAGTACCCGAGCCTCTTCAAGGGATGACCCCGACGCCCTGAATCGACGATTTGATGAGCAATGAAAGCGAGCCCTCGGAATGAGCCTCCATCGTAGTCTGAAAACCCAGCCTTCTGCCCTCAACCAGCATCGCAACGTTCTGACCCGAGCCGAGCGGATCGAGATCCTCACGCAGGAAGATCGGTTCGACCCGAATCAGGATGATCCGTTGGGGTTGGTCAAGGTGGGTAACCGAAAAGTGGTGACCAAGAAGAAGAAGAAGGAAGTCAAGGAAGGTGAAGGCGAAGGCGAAGGCGAAACCGAAAAGGTCGACGAAAACGCGTAGCCCCTCGGTTCTTGAACTTGAATTTCAATGCAGGCCGTTCCCTGGAACGGCCTGTTTCTTGCGCGACATCCTTGCGTCGTACTGTGCGCTACACTTGATGAACTCACGAATTTGATTCATACACCACGAGCGATTCCTATGCATGATTTTGAATTGATGATCAGCCAGCGAAGCAAGGCGATTGACGTCTCGGGTATTCGTCGAGTCTTTGAGCTTGGAGCCAAGCTCAAGGATCCGATCAACCTCTCGATCGGTCAGCCTGATTTTCCGGTCCCCGAAACGCTCAAGGAAGCCGCCATCGAGGCGATCCGCCAGGACAAGAATGGCTATACGCTTACCCAGGGCGTGGCTGAATTGCGTGATGCGATCAACCGCCATCTCACATCCGACATTGGCTGGGACATGAACTCGAGCGACACGATGATGCTCGTCACATCAGGCACGAGCGGGGCGTTGTTGCTGGCCGTGCAGGCTCTTCTGAACCCGGGCGACGAGATCATCGCGGGCGATCCCTACTTCGTGGTCTATCCCTCGCTGGCCGAGTTGTGTGGAGCGACATTCGTTCCTTGCGATACGTATCCGGATTGCCGAATGACCGCGGCGCGGGTCGAACCCTTGATCACCGATCGAACCAAGATTGTGCTTGTCAATTCACCCGGGAATCCGTCCGGCGTGGTTCTGACCAATGATGAACTCAAGGATCTGGTTGACCTGTGCAAGCGAAAGGGCGTTCTTCTCATCTCCGATGAGATCTACGATGAGTTCACGTATGAGGATGCTCGGGAAGACGGACGTTGCCCCAGCCCGGCTCGTTTTGATGATCAAATGCTAGTCGTCCGCGGGTTCGGCAAATCCTATGGCTGCACGGGATGGCGAATGGGCTATGTCGCCGGGCCGGCATCGATCATCCGTGAAATGGCCAAACTCCAGCAATACACGTTTGTGTGCGCCCCATCCATGTCCCAATATGGCCTGGTCGGGGTATTTGACGTGGACATGACGTCATACGTCGAGGCGTATCGGCGCAAGAGAGACATGGTCATTCGGGCCTTCGATGGGGTGGCCAACCTGGCCACGCCTGGCGGGGCCTTTTATGCCTTTGTCGAGGTACCGGAGTCGATGGGCCTCACGGCAACCCAGTTTGTGGAAAAGGGAATCGAGCAGAATGTCCTGACCATTCCCGGGAACGTTTTCAGCAAAGCCGATACGCATTTCCGAATCAGTTATGCGACATCCGATGACAAGCTTGAAGCTGGCCTCGAAGTGCTTACCGGTCTTATGGCCCAAGTTGCTTCGGCCACTTGATCGATCATTCTCCGAATCAAGCTTCGCTCGGAACCGTCCAGGATTGTGGACGAAGATTTCTGGTGAATTGATCCCTTTTTGATTGCTCCCAGTAGTGCAAGGCATCATAGTGAAATGATGTGCTTGGGGGAACGAAAAACGCAAGAGACCAGGGCTGCCAGTCGCCATCCACCCGCCGCCGACATGGAATTTCCATTCGGCGGTTTTTGATGTGATTCATGGCGCAACAAAACGAGCCTTCCCGAGAGGCGGTGACGAATTGTCAGTCGCCAATCGGAAAGACTCGATCATGTAGCGTATGAAAACCGCGATGCAAAGATCGCGCCGCCGCAACGCTCTCATTGGAGTCGTAACGGAAGGAGCTGATCCCAATCAGCATCGGATCAGCGGTTGGGCTGTTCTTCAGCGTCAGGCATGTTCGCGGTGGGGGCTTCCCTTGTTGCGCCGGTTGGAGTTCGTACTTCATCGGCGGAGTGGCCTTCCGGGATCGGATCGCTGCCACCACCGCAGCCACTGAGGCCAATGGCCAGGAGGAGTCCCGCCGCACAGGTCAAAATTCTACGAGTCATTCCATGAGTCCTTTCTGCTTAGCTCATTTGATCGTTGAGGATTCGCATTCTCGACGCAGAAGCGTCATCAAGAAGTGTATGGTCCCTGATGAACTTGTCCAACGAGCCTCTTTGGTACCGTCAGTCCATTCTCCCTAATCCATATTGGGAGAAAACATTTGATTCTTGTTCAACGGGCACGGAAGAACCGTGAAGAAATGGCCCCAGTCAAAGAGTGGTATCCAGGACCCGGCAGAGCAAGTTACTGCACAGCTTTTCGGTTCAATATGAAAGGTCATGAGGACGCTCGATACGTAGGTTTATCGTTAAATAATCAGGGGCTAGAAACCTAACGTGTTGATGTACAACCTTTTAGAGTAAATTCGTGCCGTTCGGGAAAAAACCCCGTTGAGGCTCAATCGCTTCAACGGGGCGGAGGGGAGAAAGATGTCGTATCAGCCACGTCTGTTCTCGGCTTAGCCTCTGGAAAATCCTGAGATTTTGATTGAAATTCTGACCTTTGAGCCTCGAATTCAAGCTCAATTCGCTGTTTCAGCCGCTTCAGCGAAGGAATAGGTTCCCCCGGTCACGACGTGATTCAACGCCTCGATCAGGGCATCGACTTGGGTATTCGTACTGTGATGCTCCTTCACCCATGCTCGTGCCCGGTGTCCGAGTTGCCTTGATGCCTCCGGATCCTGAATGGATCGACGGATCAGATTGGCCCATTCCTCAGGGCTGACAGTATCGGCTTGCAGGGCTGTCTCATCGGGACGCAGCATGTCCAGCATGGAATCGTGGCTGGCAATGATGGCCATGCCATTGGCCATCGCTTCAAGCATGATGGAATACAGCTCCCCATATCGCTCGGGTAACAGCATCATGTCGCATTGGGTCAACAGTCGGCGGTTTGGCGAGGCGTCGCTCAGACATGAGATTCGACCCATGAGCTTCAGTTTCTGGGCATAACGCCAGATCTCATGCTGTCCCGTGCCTCGCAACTCCAGAAAGATATGAAGATTGGGATACTCGCGATTGATGCGACTCAATCCGCCCAGCATGGCTCGATATGCCGGGACATCGCGGCCGCTTCCCGATATGGCGATCGAAATGTTGTT
>JAPULD010000392.1 GCA_027295365.1 Planctomycetota bacterium | reverse complement strand
AGGCGATGGCGAAACTGCAAGGGCAGATGACCACGAGCATCGTGAACTTCATCCAGCCTGCGATCATCGAGGCGCTGACGAATGGGGCAGAATCCGTGGAGCGGATGCGTCAGACGTTCGCCAAAAGGGCCACGCTCATACATGGGCTGATCGAGGCGATGCCGGGGTTGATCTGCCCCAGGCCCACCGGGGCGTTTTATGTCTTTCCCGATGTCAGTTCACACTTTGGCAAGACGACCCCCGAGGGCCGCTTGATCGACTCGGCGTTGAGTTTCGCCGAGGCCTTGCTGGAGGAGGCCAAGGTGGGCGTGGTGCCGGGCGAGGACTTTGGTTCCATGGGCGTCAATCACGTGCGACTGAGCTTTGCCTGCAGCGAATACGACATCGAGCAAGGATGCGAGCGGATCAAGGGGTGGTTGGAGACGCTGAAATAGAAACGTGATTGATGATTGATCCTATCGCTTCCGAATCTGAGTCCACGCTTCTCTGCATCGCCTGTGGCTATGACTTGCGAGATCTACCTGAGGCCGGCGACTGCCCCGAGTGCGGGTTGGCGATTGAACGATCAAAGAGAAGCGATCAGCTTTCCCGTGCTCATCCTGATTGGTTGAAACGTGTTTTGCGGGGACTCTTCATTCTGAAGATCGGCCTGATCGGAATCGTGGTCGTGCTGACCATGCCAATACCTGCCGTCGTCTTAACAATGATTTCGGTTCCAATTGGAGCATGGTTTGGTCCGTTCATGATTGGTCTGATTGCAATATTTTTCGTCAGCATCATTCTTTGTTCTGTAGGTGCCTATTGGCTGTGTCTACCCGATCCCGGAATTGGAGCCGATCACGACCAAGCTCGCGTACGAACACTTTCTCGCGTTGGAATGATTGGTTTGCCAGTTTCCATACTCGGTCTGTTTGTCCTGGAACTCGCGAGTGGAGTCCTCATTGTTGGCACAGGTGTAGGGACTGCACTGTTCTTATGGTTCGCATCACTGGTCATCATTGCCTCCATATTAAGAGTTTCCGGCGTTTTAAAACGAGTGCCCTCGCCAAGGCTATCAAAGAAAATCGATCGATCAGCCAAGCGATTACTTTGGTGTGTGCCTTTGTTCATTGTCATGCAGGCGTTCAGTTCATTGATAACTCCGACTCTCCCAATGGCTCCGGCGCCGATTCTGACTTCCCCAAGTGTGATTGCGGCAATGGCGATTTCATGCACCACACTGATTCTTGGACTTGTGATTTATGTTTGCCTGCTTAAAGTTGTTCTGCAGATGTGGTCTTCTCGCCGCGTGATCATGAACTGTCTTGCCGTCGCTCTAGAGTTGAACGAAGTCACGGCGCAAAAAAAACGTCAGGATGCTGGGACATCCTGACGTAGAGAAGGAAGGTCAGCCTTCCACACCCTTCAAGGAAGTTGAAGTCAGTCCTCGGATGACTTCTCCAACCGATCAATCGCTCGATCAGCGGCCTGCTGCCGTAATTCCAGGAGGCTGAGCTCCACCTGAGAATGATCATCGACGTCGGATGGACGACGCGTTCGAGGGCCTTGCGGTCGCAAATGGTCCTGGATCGCTCGAGCCGTCTCGAGCTGGTCACTGACCAGTTGACGTTCGGTTCGAGCCTTTTCCAACAGACTCTTCCGCTCCGCCTTCATGGCGGTGAGACGTCCATTGAGAAAGGAGGCTCTCACCTCAACCTGGCGATCGAGTCCGGCCATTTCGGTCATGGCCAGACGTACACGTTCCTGAGCCTGGATTTGCATGATCTCGTCCGCTTCATCGCCCTTCACCTGGTCGGCGATTAATCCTGAACGATGAGAAAGGGTGTCAATTGAATCCTGCAGGCTGGCCTGTCGAATCGACAGACGTTCAGTCACGAAATCCCGATTGCCGATCAAGGGAGCCGTGATATCGTCCAATGGCCTGTGATTGGTGATCGATGTTTCCTCGAATCGAAGGGCCTGCAAAGAATGCATTTCCTCGACTAGAGCCACGCGGCGTTCGGCTTCGAAAATGACTTCCGGTGATACCGTGTCGGCCCGAAGACGCAGCTGCTGCATGGCATGATGGATTTCATCTTGTCGAACTTCGGCAAGCTCCAACCTCAGACGCTGACGTTCAAGATCCATGACCTGCACTTGAAGCGGTTGTTCGGGGGATTGCAGAATTGCATAGGCGCCCGCCGCCCCGAACACGAGCGAGAACGCCATGAGCAGCATTGCCGCCAGAAGCAGGCGACCGTTCTGTCCGGGCGTGATTCCCGTCATGACATCCAATGATTTCTGACGCCTCAGCGCCGAATTCAATTCCCATTCTAGGGAATCAAGAAAGTTCGGATCCGGATCGTGTTGATGGCTCATGTCGTGCCCCCTGTGTAATCCACAATTCCGTTCAGTTGTTTGCGCAGCGCCCGACGGCTGCGGCGTAATCGCCCCTCAACCGCCCGTTCGCTGAGATTCATTTCCTGGGCGATGGTTCGAACCGCCTTGCCTTCGAGGTAATAGGCCTCCAGCAATCTCTTCTTCTTCTCACTGAGCTTGGAGAAGCCGAACTGCACGGTCGCTGCGGCCTCAAAATCACGCGAGGTGGCCGGATCGAGCATCCGATCGAGTGAAGTCGGGTCGAGTGAATCTGGTCGCTTCTTCGAAAAGTGATTCACCAGCAGGTTGTGGGCGACATATTGAAGCCAGGCAATTGGTTTGTCTGGTTGTTTCCCGTCTCGCCAATGATTGACCGCTCTCAGATAGGTCTCTTGCGTGACATCTTCGGCGAGCGAGCGATCGTTCCCGCATCGGCGTGAGACATAGCGATACAGGGGGGTAATCGTCTCCCGATAGATTCGCATGAAATCTTCGGGGTAGATGTCTTCGGAAGGATGTGACATAGATCGTAGGGCTTTCTCCCAGGGACAATGGGTTCTCCGGAAGCATGACAGCCAAGGAGGCAAAAACCCACGCTGTAAATTACATTTTTATTATTTCCCCGTCTTCGTACCCACATCAGGGACGTTTCGACCCCATCCGGTCAGCACCATGCCCAAAGCAACGATCACGCCCAGGACTCCGATGGGCCAGAATGAGCCTCCTGATTCGCTCAGCCTGGCGGTATCCACCGCGTAACCGATCAGGGGGGCGAAGATCATCGTTGCGACCCGTCTGGACTGGCTTTCAATCGAGAGAATCGTCGCGCCCTGCTCAGGCGATCCATGCTCATCAAAGCGGCTGATGAGGATCGGTCTCCAAAGGTTCTGGAGTACATGAATTGCGATAAAGGCCAGAACAAGCATGAAAAGGATATTCAGCCAGCCGGCAATGGCCAGAATGATGAACACGAACAGATTGATACACCAGAGAAGCTTGGCTGCCCCATGTTCACTTCCGGCCAATTCACTGACTCGATGGGCCTTTCGGCTCGCGATCGCCGCCAGCAGATACAGCAACATGTATGTGATTCCGATGAGAATCGCCGTTCGCTGGGTATTCGACCATCCTCGCTCGGGCAGCAATTGGGCCAGGGAAGCGATCGAGATGGCCAGCAATACCGGTTG
>JAPULD010000391.1 GCA_027295365.1 Planctomycetota bacterium | reverse complement strand
CGTGGAGCCACAGTTTCGTGGCCCCTGGGAGTCGTTTCATGAACCGCGAATCAGTCCCCCAAATTGTTCCTGCCCCGCTTCGTCTCGCCGCCTTGGTCGGTGCGTTCGCGCTGACGGACGCCCTACTGGCCACGACGGCCCTGGCCCAAGCCCCGGACATCATCCAGGTGCCGGGCATCGTGCGAGACTTCCAGAAGGCGCACCCTGATTTCAACGTCATCCCCCTAGGCGGGTTTGGCCACTACGCGGGATGCGTCTCCACCGGCATCAACGCCGACCAGACTCCCAATTTCAGCGGGAGCGGGTTTCGCGTGAACACCGAGTGGACGAACAAGAACTTGAAGCCCATCGCCCCGCATATATTCCTTGATGCGTTGACGGTGCCCCTGGGCAGCGTCCCCATCTTGGACGCCGGTGCCACCGCAGACACGTGGGATTCAACTGTGGGTGATTTTTCTTCGCAGGTCCCGGGGCCGGTGCCGACCTACAACACCAGCGCCCCGATGCCCAGCCTGTCCGAACCCGTCCCGTTCCCGTTGAGCGTGGGCGACGTCAGCTTTTTGAGCAACCAGAATGGCAATCCCCCCAACACCATCACCAACGACATCCACTGCGACGATTTCTCCACACAACAGAACGTGCAGCTCGTCATCAACGGAAACGTCACCATCCTCTGTGATGGCGATTTCAATCCCAACAAGAATACGCACATCACCCTGACCCCGGGTTCGACCCTCAACATCTACTTCTATGGCTTGTTCAGAATCCATCAAGGCAGTTCGGTGAACATGCCCCCCGAGAATTCCTGGGATGTGATGATCTACAACCTGGGCACGACCCAGATGGAGATCAACCAGGGATCGGCAGTCTGCGCGATTATCTATTCGCCCGACGCGAACCTTCACCTGGCCCAGGGCGATCAGTTCTTCGGCAAGTACGTCGGCTCGGGACTCAAGCAGGACCAGTTCTCAGGGTTCCACTGGGACATCAGCCCCTGGCGAGACGCTTGCATGAATACGATCGAGGACATCGCCGGCGCCGCAGGCGGGGTCAGCCCGGGCGGCATCACCTCCGCCGCGACCTTCGACGAGTGGTTCAACGACATCCTGGGCACCAACCTCTCGCAGATCTACGTCGTGGACATGGTCCTCAACGGAGCGGGCGTCTACGAGACCGCCATCGCGGAATTCCATCCGATCGACGATCGCCTGTTCGGCAACGAGGGCGAAGCCCACAACTACTTCTTCACGTATGAGTTCAACGCCAACTTCATCTACAACGCCTGCAGCCAGCAGTTCTTCGAGTTTCAGGGTTCCGACGACGCATGGCTGTTCATCGATGGCCAGCTCGTGATGGACCTGGGCGGCGTCATCCCCGGCACCAGCCAGTTCGTCGAGATGGATCGCCTGAATCTGACGGATGGCGACACCTACCATATGAAGTTCTTCTTCGCCCAGCGCCAGATGGTCGGCACGACCTTCAACCTGAGCACGAACACCGTCCTGCTGCCACCCGTCATCACCGCGACGGGCACCGGGGGTTTCGATTGACCTTGGGAACTCCAACTCTTATCGAAGTCACGAGTGCTGCCGATGACACGCATCGACCCTCGAACGTGAAATGCAACTCGTGTTCCTTGTTCGGCGTTCTTCCAATCGAAGGCTGAATTCGAGCCGTACAACTCGCGAACCCAGGATTTTCTCCATGAATCGTGAATCATCCATTCATGTCTGACACACTCCTCTCCGGCTCGTTGTGATCGCCACCGCCTTCGTCCTGGCCGAGAGCCTGCTGGCCACGACGGCCCTGGCCCAAGCCCCGGACATCATCCAGGTCCCGGGCATCGTGCGCGACTTCCAGCGATCCTACCCCGATTTCGACATTGTGCCCCTTGGCGGCTATGGGCACTACGCTGGTTGCGTTTCGACGGGAATCAACCCCAACCAGACCCCCGGATTCAGCGGGGGCGGCTTCCGAGTGAACACCGAGTGGACAAACAAGAACCTCATGCCCATCGCCCCTCATCTCTTCCTTGATGCGCTGACGGTGCCTCTGGGCAGCGTCCCCGACCTGGACGCCGGAGCCACCGCGGACACGTGGGATTCAACTGTGGGTGATTTCGCTTCGCAGATCCCGGGGCCGGTGCCGACCTACAACACAAGCGCCCCGATGCCCAGCCTGTCCCGTCGCTGCTTTATGACTGAAATGAGCACTTAGTTAAACGTCGCTTTTCGGTGCAGTCACTGTTTTTTAGGCTTCGAGACGCCACAGGCTTTGTTGAAGGCCTTAACCTTTTCCGGTTCGCCGGGCAGGTTGACGTGGCGGATCTCGATGATCAGTCCATCCGGTGCGGCCTTGATGATCTGCTGGCATCGATGATCGAGTTCATGCTCACCATGCTGAATCTGGTCCCGATAGGAAATGATCGCCTGATCATCTCCCCGGGGTACGACTTCACTTGAATATTGATACGAGTCGAAAGTCGCCTTCACCCAGTCCCCGATGAGTCGATACGACTCGATGATCGTCTCACGCCCATTCATGACGGTGTCATTAATCTCATAACGGCAATCCGGGGCCAGTAATGTCTCGGCCAGGGTGTAGTCCTCTTGATCCAAGGCTCTGGTCAAGGCGTTCGCCGCCTCCACATGCTGATTCGGTTGCACAGTACTACTCCTCTCTTTTGTTTCGAATCGTCGTTGTCTTCCCAGTCAATTAACCGAATCGAAACGCATTCGGATCATCAGGGCGTACCGGACCAAGGCCAGGGTTCATCGATATGGAGGTGATTCTTGTTCCGTATGTTACGCTAACCACTGTGAACGTAGTGATCCTGTGCAATCCGATTGCGGGAAAGGGGAAGGCTGTCGACGCGGCGAGTGAACTGATGCGCTATCTGGAAAGCCATGGCATCGGTGTTGTCCGCGCCGAAACGAAACCCGATCCCGATATGACGTGGCTTGAGCCTGAACTGGCGAAGGCGGATGCCCTTGTCGTCGTAGGCGGTGATGGAACGATTCGACAAGCTGCCCCGGTCGCGGCCAAGCTCGATACCCCGATCTACCATTTTCCCATGGGCACCGAGAATCTCTTCTCGCGGGAGTTCGGGATGGATCGGTGCAAGGAGCGTCTTATCAAGGCCCTGCAGGATCCTCGCATCCGTCGGGTGGACATGGGGGAGGTCAATGGCGAGCCTTTTCTATTGATGGTGTCGATCGGGTTCGATGCCGAGGTCGTGCATGATCTACATCGCCGGCGGAAAGGGGGCATCTCGCATTTGAGTTACGTACTCCCGATCATGAGGCAGTTCTTGCGTTGGTCGCCACCATTGCTTGAAATGCAGGTGGATGGAACGCAACTCGCTGGCGAGCATCGTGGATTCGTGGTGATCGCCAACAGCCGCCACTATGGTGGACGATTGGATCCGGTGCAGGATGCCGTGATGGATGATGGGCAGCTCGATCTCGCGTTCTTTGCGACGAGATCGAAGATTCAGTTGCTTAGGTGGGCGATTCGGCTTCTGAGGGGCACGCAAGGACGATCGACCCAGCTGATTACTGCCAAGGGGACCACTATAGAGGTGTCGAGCGAAGTTCCTTGCGTGTATCAGGTGGATGGAGATATTCCTCATCCCACCCCGGGCCAAGAGGCCCCGGGATCTGCCCAGAAAATGACGCCCCTATCAATCCGGATCAGGCCTGGCGTGCTGTCAGTCATTTTGCCCCCTCAGCCTTGAATTGCCTGATTCCACGGCTCTTTGGAACACCCATCAGCCCCTTGAACGCTGAGATTCCCTCGCTTATCGGGCGATCCATCCTCAAGTTGATTCTTCACCCCTCCGATGTCCACTGTGAAGATCGGCCATGTGGGCCGGCACTCCCATTTCCCAAGATCGGTGCAGGAGTGATCCGTGGACATTGCCACACTCATCGGGCTCATACTTGGAATCGCCTGCATCCTCCTCGGAATCTTGCTGGGCGGTTCGATCATGGCGTACGTCGATGCGCCGTCCATGCTGATCGTGCTGGGAGGTGGAACCGCAGCGACGCTGACCTCGATGCCGCTCATTGCGTTCATGAAGTTCCCCAAGATCGTCGGCAAGGCGCTGTTCAACAAGCCCGTGGATCCGATGGAACTGATCCGACAGCTGGTTGAACTGGCGGAAGTCGCCCGTCGCGATGGCATCCTGGCTCTCGAAAACAGCATCGACCAGATTGAAGATGCCTTCCTGATCCGTGGCATCCAGATGGCCGTGGATGGCTCGGACCCCGAGGTCATCGAGTCCATTCTCGAAACTGAACTTGAAAACCTCATCGAACGGCACCAGAGCGGCAAGAAACTGTTCGATTCGTTCGGGCGATTTGCCCCGGCGTTCGGCATGATCGGCACGCTCATCGGTCTCGTCGCGATGCTTTCGAACATGGACGATCCGTCGAAGATCGGTGCGGGTATGGCGGCGGCCCTTCTCACGACCCTCTACGGTGCGATGGTGGCGAACCTTCTGTTCCTGCCAATGGCCGAAAAGCTCGCCTCCCGATCCTCAGAGGAAGTGTTGCTCAAGACCATGATCACCCAAGGAGTGATGTCCATCCAGGCCGGTGACAATCCCCGGAACGTCGAGTCGAAGCTGCTCACCTTCGTGCCCCCTTCACGGCGCCCGGTTGAAGCGGCGGAAGAGGCGGCCTGATCCATGGCGATGAAGAAGCGAAGCAAACCGGAAGAACCGGGTGTGCCCGAGTGGATGGTCACCTTTGGCGACATGATGTCCCTGCTGCTGTGCTTCTTCATCCTCCTCCAGATGTTCTCCGAGCTGAAGAAGGAACATGAGTACCAACGGGTGATCACCGCGATCAAGGACGCGTTCGGGTTTTCTGGTGGCGTCGGGGTCCTGCCCACCGACGACATCCCCCTCAAGTCGATGATCGAGGTTCTTGAGGCGATGGCCCTGAAAACTTACAGCGAGACCAAGATCAGCCAGAACGACATGCGCGGCATGGATGGCCCCAACATGAGGGTCAAGTCCGTCCGGGACGGTATCTCATTCGTGATCGGTGGCCCCAGCACCTTTGACGAGTATTCCGCGGAGGTGAAGCCTTCCGTGCGGCTGGAGCTTGAAAAGCTGGCGACCATCCTGAGGGGACGCCGCAACAAGATCGAGATCATCGGACACGCCCAGGCTAAATACCTGGGCCCCGACGTGCCTTGGAACAGTCTGGACGAGCTCAGTTTCGCCCGGGCGATGAACGTAAAAGACGTGCTGGTGGAGATGGGGCTCGACGATGGCGTCTTTCGACTTCAGGCGGTGGGAGATCGTGAACCCGCGATCCCACGCGCCATTGACCCCTCGGACGCGGCGGAAAACCGCCGGGTCGAGATCATTCTGACTGAACAATTGGTCGAGGAAATGAACACGGACGTGAATTTCACCAATCCGAGCCTTGCCCAGGGAGGTTGACGCCATGGCTGAAGAAACACAGACCGAAAATCAAGGTGCCTCGAAGAAGAAGACGGCCATCATGCTCGCCACCATGCTCATCGTGGAAGCGGTGGTCATCGTCGGGGCCTTTTTTCTTATCGGATCACCCCCCGATGTGAGCGCCATGTCGTCGGTGGAGAATATCGAGGTAGCCGAGGACGAAGCGCTCATCGAGATCCTGGTTCTCGACGACCGGCTGCCCAACAACAAATCCGGGATCACGTACATCTTCGACACGGAGATCTATATCCAGTCCAAGAAGAAGTACGAGGATCGCATCAATGGCGAG
>JAPULD010000390.1 GCA_027295365.1 Planctomycetota bacterium | reverse complement strand
AAGGTCCGCAAGATTGCCGGCCTGGAGGCCATCGACGAAGCGGTGGGGCGGGCCACGGAAATGGGCAAGTCGTGCTTGTACGTCCCGGGTGTTCAGGACATGAACGACATTCAGACCATCGCCAGCATGTCGATTCTCTCCCATGTCGCCAAAACCGCGGCGGAATACGACGCCAAGATCGAAGTGCCGACGGCTCGATCATTGGTTATGACCGTGGCTCGCGAAACGATCCAGGCTTCATATCTCGCTGCCGCCCGTCCCGATGCGTACAACCAGGATCTCATCTATTACGTGACCGACGAACAATTCGGATACGTGGCCCATCTGTCGGGCATCATGGTTCGCGAAAAACCCGCCGCTTGTTTTTACATGGGTGCGTTCTACGCCGAATCGCTGATTCTCGCCGAGACGGGCAATTCCATCGGGGCGATTCAAATTGCGGGAACCGCGATGCCAGCTCAGTTGCCGTTCTTTGTTGCGGCATGTGATTACACCTTGATCGGCGAGGAGTTCTTTGCCGCTTCGGCCTACCTTTCCGGCGCACCCGAAGAAATGGGTAGCCTCAAAGGCCAGGACCTGGGCAAGATACTCGTGGCGGTACTGCTGCTTTTCGGTGTCGCCTTATTGTCGATGGCCCACCTTGTGGGTGTCCATACGCAACTCGGTCAAACATTGGTCGGGGTCGTGAACTTTCTCAAAGACGTCATTCTCACGTAAGGAGGGCAGCACATGAAACGAACAGTGCCCTTGATCATCACTGCGTTGGGAGGCTTCGTCCTCATCGTGGCGTACTTTTTGCCCTCCACTTTGACGTGGGGTGAGAACGCTGCGGTCTGGTTCGATGTCCTCGCGGCGATCGCGTTCATCCTGGGGGGTGGCAACCTCCTCAAGATCCATCTCAAGAAGACCTCCGACAAAGTATCCGGCTGGGGATATTCGGTGATCGTTCTGGTGGCCTTCATCGTCACGTTGACGGCCGGTCTGCTCAAGATCGGGGTGAATCCAAACGAACAGTTCCCCAACTATCCATTTTCGGGTGTGTACGACCAGGTAGGAAGCGTCTTTTGGTGGTGCTACGAATACGGATTCAAACCATTGACCGCATCCATGTTCGCCATGCTTGCTTTTTATGTTGCCTCGGCCGCGTTCAGAGCTTTCAGGGCCAAGAACTTTGAAGCCATGTTGCTGCTGGGGACCGCATTCATCATCCTGCTGGGACGAACCTTCACAGGAGTCTTGATGACCGACTTCATCCCCGATGACAGCTTCTTTGCGGGTCTGAAATTTGAGAATTTGACCGTGTACATCATGCAAGTGTTCAACACCGCCGGCAATCGTGCGATCATGATCGGCATTGCGTTGGGGGTTGCCTCGACATCCTTGAAGGTCCTGCTCGGTGTGGACCGGTCGTATCTCGGTTCGGGGGAGGATTGATCCATGTATGAATTCCTGAAAAATCTTGATCGTCGATGGATCTTTCTCATGATGCTGCTCGCGGTGGCCATACCAATTCTCCTGGAACTCAAGTTCCCCGAGAAACCGACCGGTCTGGCACAAGCCGTGTTCGATGAGATCGACAAGCTGCCCGAGGGCGCGCCGGTGCTGCTGGCCTTCGACTTCGACCCGGCCAGTGAAGGTGAACTGGGACCGATGGCGACCGCCTTCACGTTTCATTGCGCCACCAAGAAACTGAAGATGTACTACATGACCCTCTGGCCGGTCGGGCCTCGAATGATCGAGGACTGCATCGCCAAAGTCATCAAGCCGGATTTTCCCGACATGAAGTACGGTGAAGATTGGGTCAACCTGGGTTACAAATCAGGCTACGAAGGCGTGATCAAGGTCATCGTGACCGACCTCAAGCAGCTGTACACCACGGATCACTTCGGGGCCGCGATCGACAGCATCCCGATGATGCAGAATATTCAGAGCGTGCAGGATTTTGATCTCGTGATCAATTGCTCGGCGGGTTATGCAGGAACGAAGGAATGGGTCCAGTACGCATCGACGCCCTTTCCCGAACAGATCAGGATTGTCGCGGGATGTACCGGTGTGCAATCGCCTTTGTTGTATCCCTACATTCCGAATCAGCTTCCTGGATTGCTGGGTGCGATCAAGGGAGCCGCGGAATACGAAAAACTGGTGATGGACAAGTACGTGCGGGCTTTTGATCGAGAGCCTGATCCCAAATACCTCGAAGGCATCAGGCGAATGGGGCCCCAACTGGTGGCCCACCTTCTGATGATTTTCTTCATCATCGTCGGGAACTGGGTGTACTTCACCGGAAAGAAGCGGGAGGCCCAGTCATGAACAAGGACACCAAGATCTGGACAATTGTTTTCATGGTGGGGCTGGTCCTTCTCGTCATCCGCAGCTTTATGGTGGGTGGCTTGTTCGGCACGGCCTATGTCTCCGTTGAGCAAATGGAATACGCCGAGGTTTCCGGTGGCGTTGGCGAGGAAAATTGGGTCAACATTAATTCGGAGGAGGCTCTTGATTTCGATCTGACCCAGGCTCCGGATCGCATCACGTGGACCAAATTCGAACAGGCCAGCCCGAAGCAATTTGATGAAGCGGTTCTCGCTGATCCCAACCAGGACAGTTATCGATTCAGTCTGCCTCGAACCGTGGGTCTGTGGTTGGCGGTATTCTTTACCATGGCCATCTTCTCGTTCCTCTACAAAGACAATCCGTTCTACAAGATCGCTGAATCGGTGGTGGTGGGCGTGTCCGCGGCGTATTGGATGGTGGTGGGTTTCTGGAACGTGATGATTCCCAACTTGTTCGGCATGATAAATTCGAACTTGGTCAATGGTTGGGCAATGCCTGGCCTGGCCGACGATGAATCTCATTACATCTATCTCATTCCCCTGATTCTGGGCATTATGCTGTTGATGAGGCTGTCACCCAAGGGGGCCTGGATCAGCCGTTGGCCCTTGGCGTTCATCATCGGCACGACCGCCGGGATTCGCCTGCTGGGCTTCTTCCATGGCGACTTCCTCGCCCAGATTCGGAACAGCATCGCGCCCATTTATTCCACCACGCCTCAGTTGGCCGCCGACGGCACTGCGATTCTCGATGCGGCGACCGGCCTCCCGGTCATGGGCTTCGATTTCTGGGACTCGATGCGAAACATCTTGATGATCGTTGGCGTGCTCTCGTGCCTGGTGTACTTCTTCTTCTCCTTCGAGCACAAGGGGGCGGTAGGCAAGGTCGCCAAGCTGGGCATCTGGTACATGATGATCACCTTTGGCGCCGCCTTCGGCTTCACGGTCATGGGCCGCATCGCCTTGCTCTCCATCCGGCTTGAGTTCCTCTTCGACGACTGGCTCTGGCTGATCGATCCGACCGGAAAGCGGCTGGCGGATACGGTCGGGATCATCATGTCATCCGTACCCATGCTGAGCTAGAACAAAGGCGGGAAATCCATTCCCTGCCCCGTAGTCCTCGGATCCCTCAAATAGTGCCTCTCAGGCCTATCTGAGGGCCAAAACGGCGAATTGTGATTCGTTGACATCACTGGTATGGATACTTACAGTGTGCGGTCATTCAGTCGGTCACAAGCTGGCCTGACCCGCGACGGGCGGTTACCGTTTCACAAGGACATCCGAAGCTGCGGTGCCAGTTCGGTTTTCCGCCCTTATCCAGAAGGATCAAATCACCATGGGCGTTCCCTGTTTTCGTACATCTCCGGCTCGCAAGAACAAGCGACGTTCGCACCTCGCGCTGAAGCCCAAGAACTCGGTTCAGTGCCCGAATTGCGGCAACGTCAAGCTTCCGCATCGTGCCTGTTCCTCATGTGGGTATGTGCGTCCTGGACTCCAGGTCAACGTCGGCGGAGACTCGTAAACCATGCGGATAGGCCTCGATGTGATGGGGGGCGATCACGCCCCACAGGCCATCGTCGAGGGGGCCGTGACCTCGGTTGAATTTCTCTCCGAGGACGACGAACTGGTCCTCGTTGGCGAGCAAGCCCTTGTTGAAGATGGCGTCTTGCAAATCAAGGCGGCAGGCGGCAACGCTTCCTCAATCATTACCACCCAAGTCATCGGGATGGATGAATCGCCGGCCAAGGCAGTGCGGGGGAAGCCGGATAGTTCAATTGTCGTCTTGGCTCGAGCGGCCAGCAAGAAGGCCGATCGTCGATTGGATGTCATTCTGTCGGCCGGCAACACCGGGGCAAAAGTTGCCGCAGCCCAGATGTTCATGAAACGCTTGCCCAACGTACATCGCCCGGGCATCGCGGTCACGCTGCCGACTTTTTCGGGTCCCGTCATCATCATCGACGTTGGTGCGAACATTGAACCCAAGCCTTCGCATCTGGCCCAGTATGGCATTATGGGCGATGTGTATGCCAGGAAAATTCACGGCATTGAAAAGCCACGAATCGGCTTGATGAACGTCGGGGGTGAGGAAGCCAAGGGGACTGCAGACATGAAGCGGGCCCGAGACATGCTCCGGGATGCTGAAGGCGTTGATTTCATCGGCTACGTTGAAGGACGGGGGGTCTTTGATGGCGAAGCGGACGTCGTGATCACCGATGGGGTCGTGGGCAACGTCATGGTCAAGCTCGCCGAGGGGTTGGCGATGGGCATCTTCAAGGCCATTGCTCAGGAGATCAGTCAAGTCGATGCTTCGTTGGCCGCCCAATTCAATCCCATCATCAAACGAATCTACTCACGCCATGATTACCACGATTACGGCGGGGCACCCCTGTTAGGCGTCAATGGCGTCTGTCTCATCTGTCACGGCTCCAGCCAGGCGCGTACCATTGCCAACGGTATCCGGGCCGCGCGTGAGTTCGTGCAATCGGGTGTCAACGATGCAATCGTGGAGCAACTTGGGGCGATGGAAGAAGTCTCGGTATGAGTGAGTCCAAGAAACAAGGTGGCCCCGGTGCCATTGGCGTCCGTATCGCCGGTGTCGGCTCGGCGGTTCCGCCCAAGGTGCTCTCCAACAAAGACCTTGAAACCATGGTCGAGACGTCGGATGAGTGGATCGTGAAGCGGACTGGTATTCACGAACGGAGAATCGTGGATCCGGAGACCGAGGGGACGTTGACACTTTCCATAGAGGCGCTCACCAACGCCCTGGAACATGCCTCCATGGAGGCCAGCAAGCTCGATCTCGTGATCCTGGCCTCGGTGACCTCGGAAATGACGTGCCCCTCCACGGCCTGCCGCGTCGTTCATGCACTCGGTGCCTCTCCTACGCCTGCGTTCGACCTCGTCGCCGCCTGCAGTGGATTCGTCTATTCGATCAACATTGCCGATTCGTTGATTCGAAGTGGTCAGTACAAGAATATCGGCGTCATCGGATGCGATACGCTGTCCACGCATATCGACTACACCGAACGCAGCGTTTCCATCCTTTTCGGGGATGGGGCCGGAGCCGCGGTGCTTTCGGCGGACGAGGATACGAGTCTGGGGTGCCTGTACCAATCGATGTATTCCGAAGGCGGCATGTGGAAATCCCTGTACATGCCCCGACGCGAGACCGATGTCCCCGAAGGCGATGAGGAGTATCCCGCTCGGCTCGACTGCCTGCGCATGAAGGGTCGCGAGGTCTATAAATTCGCTGTGGGGCGATTTCAGAATGTAATTGAGGAGGCGCTGGAAGGGGCCGGACTCGAGGCGGCTGACATCGACCAGTACCTGGTGCACCAGTCCAACATCCGAATGATCGATTCGGCCAAGCAACGACTCAACCTGCCCGACGAGAAGGTCTTCGTCAACATCCACAAGTACGGAAACACCTCGGGGGGATCCGTGGGAATCTGTCTCGACGAGGCATGGAAAGCAGGTCGAATCAAGCCAGGCAACACGATCATGATGGTCGCGTTTGGCGGCGGCATGACCTGGTGTGCCAACGTCTGGAAGGTCTGACCCCCCGGAAACACTTAGACACTTCAGGACCCGGGTACTCCCCTGAAGTCTTTTCCTGAATTCAGCTTGTCGTCGATGGCACCGGGATTGCCGGCGCTTCAGGAGGATCGGTCTCTTCAGGTGGTGATTGTGACGATTCAGGATTGACTCCACCGAGTTCTCGTAGCCTTTGGACGATCGCATAGAGCGAGGGCGTGAAGATCACGATCAGGATCGTGCCGACGATCATGCCGCCGAAGACCGTGATGCCGAGGTAACGTCGGCTGGCGGCTCCCGCCCCCGTCGCCACCACGAGTGGCAAGGTACCCAGGATAAAGGAGAAGGCCGTCATCAGGACGGGGCGGAAGCGTTGCACCGCCGCATCCCGCGCCGCATCGAAAGTGCTCTTGCCCTCGCTGCGCATCTGTTTGGCGAACTCGACGATGAGGATCGCATTCTTGGAAGCCAACGCAATCAAGAGCACCATGCCGATCTGGGTGTACACGTTGTTCTCCATGCTCAGGGCCATGAGCGTGGCGACGGCACCGAAGATTGCGTAAGGCACGGAAAGGACCACGGCAGCGGAGATCAACCAGCTTTCGTATTGGGCACTCAGCACCAGGTACACGAACAGAAGCGCCAGCGCGAAGATGAGCGGAGCCTCGCCCCCGGCCGCCTTCTGCTGGTAGGACATGCCGGTCCATTCGTAACCCATCGTGTCGGGCAGGCTCGAGGCGTTGAGCTGCTCCATGGTGCTCATGGCCTGTCCAGTACTGATCCCGGGGGGAGGTGACGCATTGATCAGGGCGCTTGGATAGAGGTTGTATCGGGTGATCAGTGGGGGGCCCAATGTGTCCTTGATTGTGACCAGCGTGCTGAGCGGGATCATGTATCCCTGTTCGCTCCGCACTTCAAGACTCAAAATATCCTCGATCTTTGCTCGATACCCGGCTTCCGCCTGAATACGGACCTGGAAAGCCCGGCCCAAGGTGTTGAAGTCGTTGACGTAGGCTGACCCCAGGTAGGCTTGCAACGTAGAGAAGATGACGCTCAGGGGTACGCCCAAGGTCTTGGCCTTGGTGCGATCAATATCGACGAACACCTGGGGAAAATTGGCGCGGAAGGTGGAGGAGGCCGTGGAAACCGTCGGCTGCTGGGGTGCGTCTTGAACAATGTCCCCCGAGATCACTTGCAACATTTCGAGTCCCACGCCACCACGGTCTTGGAGCATCATTTCCATGCCGCCCGTGGTGCCGACCCCTGGAATGACGGGCGGGTTGAAGGCGAGGACGATGCCTTCCTGGATGGAAGAGAACTGGCCGAACAGGTTGCGGATGATGGCCTCGACGCTGAGCTCGGGGGTCTTGCGATCATCCCAATGATCGAGTTTGACGAAGAACGCGGCGGCATTCGAAGCGGCTCCCGCATCGAGGAGCGAGTATCCGGGAATCGACGTGTAGTTGGCGATGCCGGGTGTCCGCTCCATGATCTGGTTGACCTGTTTCACCACGCCCAGGGTGCGTTCGAAGGAGGCCGCATCGGGCAACTGCGCGACCACGTAGATGTACCCGAGATCCTCCGAGGGCACGAACCCCGTAGGCAATTTCGTGAATCCCCAGCCCGAGAAGGCGGTTACGCCCCCTAAAACGAGCAGCACGAGCAGGCTGACTCGCAACAAGCCCTTGACCGTCGCGTCGTAGGCCGAGGTCGTTCTGTCGAACGCCCAGTTGAATCCCCGGAAGATGACGTTGCGCTTTTTGGGGGTGGGGCGGAGCAGGAGGCCACACAGGGCGGGACTGAGTGTGAGGGCGTTGATGGAACTGAACACCGTGGCGGTGGCGATGGTCAGGGCGAATTCGCGATAGAGTAGACCGGTGATGCCGCCCAGGAACGACGTCGGTATGAAAACCGCCAACAACACCAGCGTGGTGGCGATGACGGGACCCGTCACCTCCTCCATGGCTTTGACCGTCGCATCCTTGGCGTTCATCCCCGTTTCGTCGATGTTGCGCTGCGTGTTTTCCACGACGACGATGGCATCATCCACCACGATGCCGATGGCGAGCACGATGCCGAACAGGGAGATCGTGTTGATCGAAATACCCATGCCCGACATGACCATGAACGTGCCGATGAGCGACACGGGAATGGTCGCCGCGGGAATGAGGGTCGCCCTCCAGTCCTGGATGAAGAGGTAGATGATGGCGATCACCAGGACGATGGCGATGAACAGCGTATTGATGACTTCGCGGATGGATACCTTTACGAACTCGGTCGTGTCCAGGGCGACGATGTATTCCATGTCCTCCGGAAAGACGGCGCTGAGTTCGTCCATTTTCGCCCGGACCGCCGCGGACACCTCCAACGCGTTGGAGCCCGGCAACTGGTAGATCGCCAGTGACGCGGCTTGTTTGCCGTTGTATTGACTGCTCATGTCGTACGTCTGCGACCCGAGCTCGACCCGGGCGACATCCTTGACTCTGAGCAAGGCCCCGTCTTCGCCCCTCTTGATGATGATCTCCTCGAACTGTTCGACCGATTCGAGTCGGCCCAGCGTGGAGACGGTGTATTGAAAGCTCTGTCCCGCCGGGGCGGGGGGCTGGCCGATCTGGCCGGCCGCGACCTGGACGTTCTGTTCCTTGATCGCATTGACGACGTCGTTGGTGGTCAGGCCCCGGGCCTTGAGGCGATCGGGGTCGAGCCAGATCCGCATCGAGTATTCACCGACCCCGAAGACGGTGAGATCGCCCACGCCATTCAGGCGGGCCAGTTCGTCCTTGATGCGCAGGACACCATAGTTGTTCAGGAACAAGTCGTCGTAGGTGCCTTCGGGCGAGACGAGCGAAATGAGCAGGACGATGTCGTTGGATTTTTTCTTGATCGTCACGCCTTGCTGGGTGACCTCGGGCGGGAGTTTCGAGGTGGCGGACGACACGCGGTTTTGTACCTGGACCGCCGCGATGTCGAGGTCCGTGCCGATCTCGAAGGTGATGGTGAGGGTGTAGGTGCCATTGTTTGCGCACAGCCCCTTCATGTAGATCATGTTCTCAACGCCATTGACTTCCTGCTCGATGGGCGTGGCCACGGTTTCCGCCACCACCATTGCGTTGGCCCCGGGAAACGTCGCCTTGACCTCGACGGTCGGGGGCGACAGCGCCGGGTACTGCGCCACAGGCAGGGTCAGCAACGCCACGAGCCCCGCGATGACGATCGAGATCGAGATGACCGCGGAAAAGATCGGACGATAAATGAAGAATCGTGAGAACATCAATCTCTCTCGGTTGGAAATCGGTTCATGAATCCGCTTCGGAATGGGCTTCTTCCGAGTCTGGCGTGCTGGAGATCATCGAAGGATTGACGCTGAGTCCAGGTCGACAACGCATCATGCCTTCGACCACCACCCGATCCTGCTCGGTGATGCCTTCCAGAATGACACGCATCCCATCGACGAGTTGGCCAATGGCGACGTGGCGATACTCGACCAGGTTCTCTTCCGTGATGGTGTACAGAAACCGGCCTCGCTGGTCGGCTCCCAAGGCTTGGTCGGGAACGAGGAGGGCCGATGTCTCATCGCCAAGTGCGGTCCGAAGCCTGACGAAAAGACCGGGCAATAATGCAAGATTTTCGTTGGGATAACTGGACCTCAACAGAATAGTCCCGGTATTTGGATCGATGGTGTTGCTTGCGAAGTCGAATATTCCTTCGTGAACGTATTCACCACCGGCCCCGATCGCAAGATGGACCTCAGTGGGATCCGGATTGTCCTTGATGGGTTGCCCGGTGGATCTGGCTTTGCCCATGATCTTGACGAGATCTTGCTCGCTCATCGTGAAATACGCATGGATGGGTTGGATCTGAATGATGGTGGCCAGGGGTTCTGGACTCATCGGCCCGACGAGATTGCCCACGTCGGCATTGGTCAAGGCGATCCGCCCTTTGAACGGAGCGGATATTTTCGTGAAATCCAGATCGAGTTGAGCCGCATCGAGTGACGCCTGGGCCATGGCCACCGTTGCAACGGCCTGATCTCTCTTGGCCTGATGCTCAAGCACTTCGATTTCGCTGGTGCCGCCCTTTTCATGAGCGTCCTCGACGCGTTGGAGCACGACCTTGGCCAGATCCATTTCCGCGACTCGAGCCGCCAGCGTGGCCACGGCCTGATCAACTTCCGCTTGATACGTTCGAGGATCGATCTCGTAGAGAAGTTGACCTTCATCAACGACCGAACCTTCTTCAAAGGCGATCTTGACGATGTGCCCCGAGACGCGAGGGATCATGTTGGCGGTCTGCACCCCGGCAGTCGTACCAGTGAAATCAAGCCACTCCGTGACCTGGCGAACCTCGGGGGTGGCGACCGTGACGGGTGGCGGGGGTGGAGCGCTCGGTCCCTGCTCGGTTGGGCCGCAAGCATTCAAGAAAAGAAGTGTGCCTCCAAGGAGACTCAGACAACCCGTCAGTTGGACTTTACGATCGCTCGTTTGCATCAGCCGTCCCAATTTGAAAGAGATGAATCAAATGGCAGCATAACGGTTTCCAATCTTCAATAAAGTGTACCTGAACTCGGAATCCATCCTGCCTCTCATTATGGTCGAGTGACCAGCACTCGACCTTGACCCGGGAGAGGACTACATTGCGATTCGATTGACAAGGAGTTCGACGTGACCGAATCAAGAGATATCATTTTGTGTCCCGGGCAAGGTGCCCAGGCGGTTAGCATGGGCAAGGCTTGGGTGGAATCGAGCGCCGCCGCTCGGGCTGTTTTCGATGAAGCCGACCAGGTGCTGGGTGATGAGCTAGGCGAGCGATTGAGCCAGTATTGTTTCGAGGGCCCGGGGGAGCGTCTGACTCAGACCGATGTGAGCCAGCCGGCTATTTACGCGTGTTCCGTGGCCAGCTATCAAGGGTTGCTTGAATCCGATGCGATCGGAGATATCACCTCTGCGGCAGGTCTTTCGCTTGGTGAATACACGGCCCTGCACTTGGCTGGGGCCTTCAGTTTCGCTGATGGGTTGAGATTAGTGGCGTTGCGAGGCAAAGTCATGCAGGAGGCCTGTGACGAGCATCCCAGCAGCATGGTCGTCCTGATCGGTGCCGATGAGACTCAGGCTGCGGAGGTGTGCGAAAAGGCTGCCCAGGGACAAGTCCTCGTCCCGGCGAATTTCAATGCTCCAGGCCAGATTGTGCTGTCCGGGAACACCGAGGCTTGCGAAAGGGCGGGCCAAGTCGCTTCTGAATTGGGGGTGAAGTCCACGAAGTTGACCGTCGCGGGGGCGTTCCATTCACCACTCATGGAGTCGGCGGCTCAGAAAATGAAGGAAGCGCTGGCGGAAATCAACTTCCAGCCCCTGAAAATCCCGGTTTGGTCCAATGTCACGGCCCAACCTCACGATTCGGAAAATTCGGAACTATTGCGGCAGCGTCTCGTCGAACAAATCGTGAGTCCAGTGAAATGGGCTCAGACCTGCCAGGGGCTCGTTTCGGAGTCCGGTTTCTCCTATCATGAACTTGCACCAGGCACCGTGCTTCGCGGACTGATGCGTCGAATTGACCGAACCACGAAAGTGATCAGCCATGATGAACCGTGATATGACCAAGGCAATGACCATTGGATCGATGATCGGATTGACTAGCTTCCTCATCGGTTGTGGAGGCGGTGAAGAGGAGGTCGTCAATCGACCTGCCCCTCGAAACTCCACGGCAGCTCCGGAGGCGGCTACTGCCCGAGCACGGCTGGTCTCAGTGAGTGCCTTGATGCAGGAGATGGGCATCGATGCCCGGATCAGTCTTCCGGAAAATAAAGCACCCGGTTCGACGGAACAGCGTCGGGCGGTTCTGTCTTTCTTTGATGCAGTCGTTCGCAGTGATGATTCTTCCTTTTCATCAATGATCACAGATGCAGACCAGTATGAATTGGGTCAACTGG
>JAPULD010000039.1 GCA_027295365.1 Planctomycetota bacterium | reverse complement strand
GGGGCGATGGTGAATCTGGAGTATCAGAATCATTTTCACCGGTCGGATTTTCACTGCCGTCTTCTATGACTGGCGGCTGAGTGTCTTCGATCGCCACCTCGGGCGTGGCGACCGGTTTGGAACCGGAGCCTCCCTTGGGCGTAAAAAAGATCACGGACAACAGCGCACCAGAAACCAGGGCAATAGTGGCGGTGACAAGAATACGGCGGGAACGGGGCATCATGATTGTGAGGATATCCTCTTCGGGGGCGATCCGTGGGTTTTACGTTTCCCCAGGCTCGCACATCGTGTTAAACAAATTTTCGTGAAGCCGCCCTCAGAATTTCGTCAAATGAGTGACGTGTCCGATTTGTGGGACTTAGCGACCTTCAAGCAAGCGATCGCCCAGCCAGTCACTGAGTTCGGGGATGTCGTGGATTTTCAACATCGTGGTCTGGAAATCGTACTCAAGGCGGAAGAATTCAACCTGCATGGCATCCTCATCGAGGATTGCATAGCTGGCTCTGGGGTCCATATCGCGAGGTTGACCCACCGACCCGGGATTGATGATGGCCTTCTCGCCATTGTTGAACTTGTAGACGCCTTCGAGGTCGTCGGGGGGGTAGAAGTCCGGCTCATCAGTGAACACACCCGGGACGTGGGTATGACCCAACAGGCAGTACTTCTGCACCCGGTCGAAGATCTGCTGCATCTTCACCGGACTGTTGATCGCGTCTTCAGGGAAGACGTATTCGTTGATGGGTCGGCGGGGAGAACCGTGCACGCATAGAAAGTCGTCAAAGGTGACGCGGACTCGCAAGCGGCCCAGGAATTCCCAGCGGCTCGCGGCGATCTTGCTGTCGGACTCCGCCTCGAACTGAGCCCGGGTCCAATAGGCCGAGGCTTCGGCGGCGGCATTGAAGTTCGTTGGTTCGTAGAGGGCCCCGAAGTCGTGGTTGCCCATCAGCGACCATTCACAATGCTCGACCACCAAATCGACACATTCCACCGGATTGGGGCCATAGCCCAGGATATCTCCCAGACAGAGGATTCGATCGGCGCCGCGCTGCTTGATGTCTTCAAGCACGACCTGAAAGGCCTCAAGGTTGCCGTGAATGTCGCTAACAATGGCTGTCCGCAACGGAAAAACTCCAGAAATGAGAATCGACGATGCTAGAAAGAGGGCCGAGTGGCGTCAATGAACCTGGGTCGTAGAAAGGCCATTCGAGTAGGAGATTTTTTTGCTTCGACAGGGGTTACAGCAGGGCAATCGAGAACAATCATATGGAGTAAGCATTGTGATATCAAATGTTTACGACGAATAACAGTGACGGGTTTCAGTAGGCGATCTCAAAACTGCCATGAAGTTGAAAGGCGCCATTGATTCCCAAGTGATAGCAGATATCAAGAAGATATATTTTCGTGCTGAATCACAAGTGAGTGTGTGTGACCCTGTGGCCTGATTATTGGCTGGATACCCCATGCGGAAACTGATCGCATGGAACATGTTGCTGGAGCGTTGAGTGTATTCGCTGGTACACATGTTCACGTCGCTCAAAACGTCTGACCGGGTTTTTGATTTCATGGATGCGTGTGAAGAATTGCAAGAAGCATGGGTCATGTAAGGTGACAAGGCCTGATCATGCTCGATGAGAATCGCGTTGCTTTGCCTTGATTCTCAAATTCCCGAGAAGGGGCTAGAATGCCCACCCTTACTCGAAACCAATCCCCTTAGCTCAGGAATCATTCATCGTGGCTGACCAGAAGCACTATGACCTCATCGTGATCGGATCCGGCCCCGGCGGCTACGTCGGCGCCATCCGTGCCGCCCAACTTGGCATGAAGACCGCCTGCATCGAGCGCGATCGGCTGGGTGGCGTCTGCCTCAACTGGGGATGCATCCCTTCCAAGGCTCTCCTTCACAACGCGGAGCTGTATCGCGAAGCCGTAATCAACGGCGAGGAATGGGGCTTCAGCTTCGAGAAAGCCAAGTTCGATTGGAAGAAGATCATCGGGCGAAGTCGTGGCATCACCGACCAGATCACCAGCGGTGTCGGTTTCCTGCTCAAGAAGAACAACATCGACCACATCAAGGGTCATGCGAAGATCACCTCGGGCAAGACTGCTCATGGCCCTTGCACGATTGAGGTCCGGAAGGCCAAGGGGGACTATTACCATGGCGAGGGCGAAGGGGATGCCACCGAGACGTTGACGGCGGATCGCATCATCATCGCCACCGGAGCAGCCCCGATCGAACTGCCTTTCGCCCCCTTTGACGGCAAAACGGTCATCAGTTCCTTCGATGCCATGAACCTGCCAAAACAGCCTAAATCCATGGTCATCGTGGGTTCCGGGGCCATCGGCATGGAGTTCGCATACTTCTACAACGCGTTTGGAACCGACGTCACGGTCGTGGAGATGCTCGATCGGATTCTTCCCGTCGAGGACGACGATGTCAGCAAGGTTGCCCATCGCGTTTTCAAGAAGCAGGGCATCACCTTCCACACGACGCACACCGTCAGTGCCATCGAGAAGAACAAGAGCGGCGCCAAAGTCACCATCACCAGCGTCAAGGACGAGTCCAAGACCCATGAGTTGGATGCCGAAATCGTGCTCGTGGCGATCGGCGTCAAGGCGCGCTTCGAGGGTCTGTTCGATGATTCACTAGGCCTCGTCATCGAACGGAATCACATCAAGACGGATTTCCGCGATCAGGCCGAACCGACCTACCAGACCTCAGTCCCCGGCATCTACGCCATTGGCGATGTCATCGGCCCCCCCTGGCTGGCCCACATCGCTTCGGAAGAGGCCATCGCCTGTATCGAGCGGATGAATGGTCATCACACCCTGGGCGTGGATTACGAGGCCTTCCCGGGCTGCACGTATTGCAATCCCCAGATCGGCTCGATCGGGATGACCGAACGCGCGGTCAAGGAAAAGGGAATCGACTACCAGGTGGGCAAGTATCAGCTCAAGGCCCATGGCAAGGCCATTGCGATCGGCGCCACCGAGGGCATGGCCAAGATCATCACCTCAAAACCCTATGGGGAGATCCTGGGAGCTCATATTATCGGCGAGGACGCTTCTGAATTGATCGCCGAGATCAGTCTCGCCATTCGCCTGGAAGCCACGGCTGAAGACATCATCTCGACGATTCATGCCCACCCGACCATGCACGAGGCAATTCATGAGGCGACGCTCGCCACCGAAGGCCGCGCCATTCATCAATAAGCCTTTGAAGAGGCGAAAAATGCGCATTTCCTCTTGATGCACAAATAGTTCTTCGGTGATCTGACTATTGGATTGAATTTCAGACATCTCAGAGCCGACTTTTGAATGGATAGCCATCGATTTGTACGGTAGTCTGATCTTTTGAGGACGGAGGGGCGGAAAGTTGCGGGAGTATTAGGTCATGATGACCACCATCGAACCCCCCAGCCATCTGTCTACGGACATAGATGTATTCGAGTCGATCTACACCCAAGCCGAGGGTGATCGTGCGCGCGTTCCCTGGGATGACGGTCAACCAAGTCCGGCCCTGATCAACTGGCTCAATGCGATCGCACCCTCCATCGTGCGTTGCGGTGCGCGAGTGGTGGTGCCGGGTTGTGGGTTGGGCGATGACGCCGTCGGGTTGTTGCATCGTGGATATGAAGTGACCGCCTTCGACTTGAGTCCCACGGCCATTGAATGGGCGCGTCGCGATGATCCGCTCAACGAGCGTTGCTACCACGTGGCGGATCTTTTCGAGACGCCATCGCGATGGAAACATCGTTTCGATCTTGTCGTCGAGATCAATACGATCCAGTCGTTGCCGCCTTCGATGCGAGAATCAACGTTGGGGGCGTTGAAGGAATTGATGTCGCCGCATGGTCACCTGCTGGTGATCTGCCGTGGTCTTGATGAAACCGAAGAGTGCCCGGAAGGCCCTCCTTGGCCCTTGCGGGAATCGGAATTGCTCAAGGCCGCCTCTTTGGCGGGTTTGGCCGCCCAGGGGGACATCACCAACTTCATCGACGACAGTGGCCCGGCTCCGGTGCGAAGGCTTCGCGGGCTGTTCCGTCGCGCGTGATCGAACCACTTGATATGAATTCAGCCTTGGGTCAACGTCAGAGGCGGTGGGTGCGCATCGATGGTGCCGGTCATGGGGATTGCGTGACGAATCCGCTACACTCCCCCCATGTCAGTTGAATTCAAGCACGCCACGCTCGGGAATGGGATGGAGATTGCCGCGGAGATCATGCCCAAGGCGCACACCGCCGCGATCGGGTTCTTCGTCAAGACGGGGGCTCGCGACGAGGTCTCGCCTCTGATGGGGGTCAGTCATTTTCTGGAGCACATGATGTTCCAGGGGACCGAGACGCGCAGCGCCGAGGATGTCGATCGCGATTTCGACGCCCTGGGAGCTGTGCACAATGCGTTCACTTCCAGCGAGATGACGGCGTTCTACGCCCACTGCCTTCCCGAGCATCTGATGAAGGCCGAGGCCATCCTCGCCGACATTTTGAGGCCATCGCTCCGCGTCGAGGATTTCGACAGCGAGAAGAAGGTCATCCTCGAGGAAATCGCGATGTACGCCGACCAGCCCTTCTGGCAGCTTTATGAGAAAGCCCTGGAGGAATATTATGGAGCCCATCCCCTCAGCCATCGCGTGCTGGGCACCAACGAGACGATTCACGCGATGCAGCGCGACCAGATGCGCGAGTATTTCACCGAGCGATATTCCGCGGACAACATCGTCGTGTCTCTCGCCGGCAATCTCGATTTCGACGCGATGGTGCAGTGCATTGACGCGACGTGTGGCGAGTGGAACGTGAGCGGCACGCAGCGAAAGTATCCCGAGGCGACGCGTGAGCCAAAGGACTTCTCCATCACGTCCGACAAGGTGCATCGCAATTACAGCATCATGATCAGCCCCGCCCCTTCGGCGGATGACGATCGACGGTTCGCCGCCTCGGTGCTTGCGCATGTGCTTGGCGATTCGGATGGCTCGCGGTTTTACTGGTCGCTGGTCGATCCGGGTCTGGCCGAGGAAGCCGAGGCTTCGTATGACAGTCGCGATGGTCTGGGCGAGTATTTCATGTACTGCGTCTGTGACCCCGATCGACGTGAAGAGGTCGAGGCGAAGATGCTCGAGCAGACAAACAGCTTGATCGACTCGCTGACCGAGGACGATTTGCAGCGAGTGCGCAGCCGCCTGGCCACCAACGCGACGCTGGGGGGTGAGCTCCCCGCGGGACGGATGAAACGCCTCGGACGCATCTGGACGTATCAGGGCGAATACCGTTCGCTGGAGGAAGATCTGGAATGCATCAACAAGGTGTCGATCGACGACCTGCGTGCGTTGTGGGAGGAATTCCCGATGCAGCCCGTCGTGACGGGGCGGATGAGGCCTGAATAATTGTTGAAAAAAGGTGGTACGGGCCAGAGGCCCGTTCCACCAATGAACTTGAGAAGGCCGTTCGAGCAGGAACCGATCCCCGTGGAAATCCGAGTGGACGATCCGAGATCCGAAGCCGTGGCAGGCCTGCTCCGCGAGCACCTGGAGGGGGTGGCGGTGCATTCGCCTTCCGAGTCGATCCACGCTTTGGGAGTCGAGGGGTTGTGTTCTTTCGGCATCACCTTCTGGACCGCCCGGGAGGGCGATGAAGTCCTGGGGTGTGGAGCCCTGCTCGAACTGGATCCCACCCATGGCGAGATCAAGTCCATGCGCACCGCACGGCAGCACCTGCGCATAGGCGTCGCGTCGGCCATCCTGCAACACATCATCGACGAGGCGAAGCGCCGTGGCTACACACGACTGAGCCTCGAAACGGGTTCCATGGAAGCCTTCGCCCCGGCTTGGAAGCTGTACGCCCGTTTCGGGTTCGTGTTTTGCGAGCCCTTTGCTGACTACTTACTCGATCCGAACACCGTGTTTATGAAACGATCTATGTACTAATCAAATTGGCATTCACTGTATATATTGAGATCGAATTGTGCCACGAAATTGCATGTGGCTATTATTTATTACTCGGGGCATGTGCGACGCGCGAAATTGTCATTCCTTCATCGCTTCATATTCTTCGGTCCACATAGCCTCAGATGCAATAGCTGGAGGATCAACTTTTGCTAATTCGTTCATGAATTCGAATTCATAGTCAGATTCGATTGCTTCAGCCATGAGACAAAGGCTCTCAGCAAATTTCGGAAGCGAAGAATTGATAAATACCCTTTCCATATTTCTATCGTGATTCAAATAGACGATCGAGCCGTCAGATTCATCGATGCAAATCACGTCACCCGAACCAGTGTGGCCAAAAGTCTTGAATGTGTTAAATTCGACGCCATACGCATCATCAATGACAGATAGATTCTGGAGGATTTCGTCAATTCCGAAAGTGAAGGACAGGAACGGCGCTGCATCCTTTGGAAATCCGACTTCTCTTAGAATTCTCTTGTCTTCTTCCGCGATTTGAAGAAGGTTGATCGATTCTTCTGGAAACGACCGAAAGAATGACTCCTCGATTCCGGGATTTTGCGGTGATTCGCCGATGGACTTGGAGAATCGAATCTGAAATTCAGTGGGATTCATGTTTCACCTGCACCTACTTGATATTTGCATTTAGATAACCGAGGGCATGCTCATGTTAAACAATATGCGATGTTTGGAAAATTGAAATGCTTGTTGAAGTAATTCAAGCCGAAAGGTCGGGAAATCGCCAGCGGAATGCCGCGGGTTCGGTGCCGATGATTTCGCGGATGTAGGCCGCGAGCAAGCGGTTGGCACGCTCCACGGATTGGGCATCCATACTCTCGCTCGACACTTCGTTCCGCGCCACCTGTTGCAGCAACCGGATCGTCTCGGCCCTTACCCGCCAGCGATCGCCTTCCCCGTTGTCGGCGACCGTCCCGCCCGCGACGGCACTGAATGCCAGCGTGGGCTCATCGACGTCGAGATCGAGCCCCGTCTGGGCATCGCGATCAAGAATCGGCTCGTATCCCGCCTCGGAAAGCAGATTCAACTGAAACGCAAGGAGCGAGATTCCCATCGTCCCGGGTTCGCGCATCTGCGTGAGAGTCTGGGTGAATATTTCGTACACCTTCGGGTGCGGGTCATGATCCGTCAGCATGTGATGGATCAGGTCGGCCATATAAAGACCCGCCCGGTTGGCGTCGAGCCGTTGCCGCAGCGCCGGATAGGTCTCCAGCAGGT
>JAPULD010000389.1 GCA_027295365.1 Planctomycetota bacterium | reverse complement strand
TCTCGCTTTCGCTGGTCTGATCGTTGCGAATGGTCTTGGTCAGGACTCACAATCTCAGTCCGATGAAAAGGTGACCTGGTTGAAGGAGAACGCAGTCGAGGTCAGGTCCATTGACCCGGCTGATCACGATTTCGCCGACCTGATGCCCCTCGTCGATCTGATCGGCGACGCTCGGGTGGTGGGGTTAGGCGAGCCATCCCATGGCGATGGAGCGCATTTTCATGCCAAGACCAGGCTGATCGCTTTCCTGCACAAAGTCATGGGCTTCGATGTGCTGGTGTGGGAATCGGGCATGTATTCATGCCATCTCGTCGAACAGGCCATTCGCGAGGGCGAGCCGGTAAAAGAGGCCTGGCGCAAGGGGGTCTTTGGCATCTGGGGGGCCAGCGAACAGGTGCAGCCTTTGTTCGGCTATATCCAGACCACTCGCGACACCGAAAATCCGCTGGAAATCGCAGGGTGTGATTCGCAAATGACGGGTCGTGAGACGCCGGAAGCTTTGAGGACGCACCTACGGGATTTTTATGAACAAGCCGGGTCGCCCGAGGGGTTGGCCGATGAAATCGAGGTCTTCAATTCGTTCTTCGATCTGGCGAAGATTCCTCCCTTGCCTAAATACACGGACTTCGATTTCGAAACCTTGAATGCCGCGGCGGAGACGATCATGAGCGAACTCCGGGACGACGAGGGGGCCTTCGTGAAGATCCCCCGGCGCGAACGGGCATTCTTTGCCCAGGCGTTGTCGAACTTCTGCGCGATGAGCGAAATGGTCTACTGGATGTCCAAGAGCCAGAGTCCCGATGCCGAGGAAGGCGACATGCTCAAGTACGCCAACGTTCGCGAGCCTCAATTCGCGGACACGCTGATCTGGCTGGCTCAGGAACATTATTCCGATCGCAAGCTCATCGTCTGGGCGGCGAGCAGTCACCTGACTTACAACTCGGGAAATGTCGAGCAACAGAAGGGGGATGACGGCGCGTGGGAATATGACGACATGAAATGGGAGCCCATGGGCAATCGGGTCAAGCAAGCTCTGGGGGACGAATTCTACGTGATCGACTTCATCGCATACGATGGGGAGATCGGCTCCATCGCCGGTTGGTCGAGACCCTTGGACGCAGCGGAGAATGGTACGATCGATGCGCTGTGTCACGAAACGGGTAGTCCCTTTCTCTTTGTAGATCTACGCAACTTGCCCAAGCGAGAGGGAGGCGCATGGCTGGCCGAGCGGCAGATTGCAAGGCCCCGAGGCTATGGCCCCATGCGCGCCAACTGGCCCGAGGTCTGCGACGCATTCTTCTTCACTGATGTGATGTACCCGAGCACGAGGGTTGCCCCTCAAGAAGACGAATGATGCTCAAGCGTCCGTCGTCTTGTTGAGCAATCTCGCATCGATGGGGATCTCGCCCAGGATGGTTGCAATCCGCCGGGCTGCATCCCCATCGCCATACGGATTCACGATACCCTGCAGCGACCCCCGGAAGTCGGGATCGAGGGCCAACGCGATTGCGTTTGAGATGGTCTCAGCATTGGCAGGCACGTCGATCACGCAGGCGGGTTGCTCTCGACCCCTTTGGCGTCGCCCGATGTTGACGGCCGGGATGGGGATGGATGCGGACTCCATGATCCCGCTGCTGGAGTTGCCGACCAGAGCCGCGACGTGATGCATCAGGCCCCAGTACATGGGCGGTTCGAGGTTGACGATCAATTTTGCATTTTCATTCGAGGCACAGAATGCTTCGGCCCGTGATCGAATCGCAAGATTGCCCGAGTCGGCGTTTGGAAAACAGAACACGATTGGTCGTGTCCCTGCCCCTTTGGAAATGAAATTTGCCAATGCCTCGAACAAGGCGATCGATTCATGAGCGGGATCGGGGTCTAGCGTCACGGGATGGTGCGCCACGAGAAGTGGGGGCGTTTGGAGATTGAGACCAATCCTCGATTCAAGAGCCTGCCGATCAGGCAACGTGGACCTCTTCAGATGGTCCAGTGAAGGAGCCCCGACTCGATGGACACGCCACGCCTCCTCGCCCATCGCGATGATCTTCGCTTTCGCGGACTCGGTCGTGGTCAGGTGTACATGGCTCATCATGGTCAGGGCGTTGCGAATGGCGTTGTCGATCGCTCCTTCACTGCGTTCGCCCCCTTCGATGTGGGCGATGGGAATTCGCATGGCCAGGGCTGCATTGGCGGGCCCCAGCATCTCGAAGCGATCGGCGATCAACAACAGCAGGTCGGGTCGCTGTCGATCAAACGCGTGGGCAAAGCCGATGGTGGCCCGGCCGATCGCCTGGGCCGCCGCAGTCTCGGTATCCGAATCCCCGAGACACTCGATCCGATCGTCGATCGTGAACCCGTCGGCCTCGATGACCCGGGAGGTCAGGCCAAACTCGGGGCGAAGGTGCGCCCCGGTGACCATGAGTCGCACCTCGACCTGTGGCCTGGCCTGCAATTCCTTGAGCACCCAATAGAGATGTCCATAGTCGGCGCGGGAGGAAGTGACGACGGCGATAGTGCGTTTCGTTGAATCAGGCACGCTGGTCATGAGTTCCATAGACTAGCAATCCAAGACGACTGTGCCATGACCGTGTCAGCTGTGGTTGTGATTCGTTTTGCAAAGAGAGCACGGTTGGCACTGCCGTGGCACACATGAACGAAATCCACTCATGAACGAAATTATTGTGATTGATTACCCGAAACGCTTATGAATGATTTGATGCCCGCCTTTGAATGCACCGCTCCCTTTTACGACGCGATCTACGCGGCACGGGGCAAGTC
>JAPULD010000388.1 GCA_027295365.1 Planctomycetota bacterium | reverse complement strand
TGAAGGTCGGGATTCTAGCCCTTGGATCGGTTGTACGCCCCGCCTGATTTGATTGGACACAGAATTCAGGGTTGTGCGTCTTCGCGGGCGTCGGCTGGTTTGTCGAAGGTACCCTGTTCGGGGGTGATGAATTCCAGGTTCGACCATTGCGCCGAACCGAGGGGAGGATTTTTCAGACCAGTCACCTCGTCCCAGTCATGAAAGGTCCAACGGGTGGAAAGATTGACGCCATTGATGTTTCGGTAGTCCTCGTAAACGATAGCGTGGGGCTCCTTCTCGGCCTCGTCGAGTGATTGGCCGTAGGTCACGATGTAGACCATGCCCGCCAGACGGGGCGTCCGGTTGTCAATGAACAGGATGTACCAATCGTCGGGCGAATCGCCCACCCCAGGCTCAAACGTCAGTTTAGCACTTTCGTAGAGGTTATTGTTGAAGGTATTGAGGCCATGGAGCTCGATTCGAACGCCCTCATCGTCGAGTTTGAATGGTGCGGCCATGAAATAAGGCCACGTCAGCACATGGAATCGAGCGCCTTGCATTGGCGAAGACTGAGGAGATACCCACGCGGTCGAACCATCGAAAACCAGGGTTGTGCCGTCGTCCAGATCAAACCTCGAACGACCTGTACTCTGTTCGAAAGTCAGTGTCCCTTCGAGCAGGGTGGATCCACCGAATTCGACGATCACATCGGCGCGAATGGCAGGGCGAGTCTCCCAATTCATGCGACCATGGGCTTGTTCGTTCTTTTGCACGAACTGGGATTCACGGGTGGGTATCTCGGGCTAGGCCGGCATGGTGGGCCTGGTTGATGGTTGCGTGGAGGGCTGGGTCTGGGGGGGACTGGTGGGGGGAAACCCCGGTGGCTGTTGCATGGCATTTGCGATCATGGCGCACATGCCCAACAGGATGGCCAAAAGAACAGTGGATGTGCGATGGATATGTGGCTGTGACATTCTCAAAATCCTTCCTTGCGCCTTATCATACGGGAACCACGATCCCTTCGTCTTTCGGGAGAAGGGTCAAAAATCATTCATCACTCGGGAATGATAGAGACGCCCCAAGGTCGACTGTCCTTCAAGCGGGAAGCGTGAAAAGCAGGGCTTGCAGGTCGGATTTCGCGAGGATGCGAAGGCATGATCGTTGTTCGATCGCCACTCCATCGCCCGATTCAAGTCGGACGCCATCCAGGGACAGATCACCTTCAATGACCTGGAGCCACGCCACCCGATCCTTGTCCAAAGGAATATCGAGCTGTTCACCCTGTGTGATCAGCAGTCGTGAGATCAGGGCATCCTGATGAATGGTCAACGATTCATCGCGGCCATCGGGTGAGACCAGCAGCCGCAGCCCTTCGTTCGATGAGGTGGGGCTGAAATCTCGCTCGGTATACGTCGGCTCAAGGTTGTCTTGCGAGGGCTGTATCCAGATCTGGAGAAAACGAACCGGTTGGTCGCTGTGGTTGAACTCGCTGTGCTTGATGCCCGAGCCGGCGGTCATGACTTGCACCTGGCCTGGGCCGATTGATGATTCATGACCTGTCGAGTCGCGATGGGCGAACCGTCCATGCACGGGATAGGAGATGATCTCCATGTTGCGATGCTCGTGTTCGCCAAATCCCGTGTGGGGCTGAACGATGTCGTCGTTGAGCACTCGCATGGAGCGGAATCCCAGGTGTTTGGGATCGTAGAATTGACCAAAGGAAAACGTGTGTCGGGTATCGAGCCAGCCATGATCGTAATGACCGCGCTCACCGGATTTACGGATGTTGAGCATCGTGCTCCTCCTGGGCTTGAGTTCATGAACCGGAGTCTAAAATTTTCGTAGGCCATGACACTTTGATCATGAGCCAGTTGGGGCTCACCAAGGCGCAAAGCCTTTACTGATTCAGCTTGGCGAGCAGGTTCGTCACCTCGGCTCCGATGGCCTCGACCGAGGCCTTCTGCTTCGCGTCGATCAGGTCGCCTTGCTCGTTGAACGCCTGGTGGGCCTTGGGAACGCTCATCATCGTGGGAGTCACGATGACCTTGATGTTCTGAAGGAGCGTTCTCAGGCTGGGCAACATTCGGATCCCGCCCAAGCCGCCAGGCGAGGCGGCCATGAGACCCGCCACCTTGCCATCGAAACAGAACAAGGGGGTTCGTTCTTTGCGGGGTCGGCTGATCCAGTCGATCGTGTTCTTCAGGGCTCCGGAGAACGACGAGTTGTACTCGGGGCAGGCGATCAACAATCCGTTGTTCTCGCAGAACAGATCCTGCAACTTCAAGGCGTTCTCGGGCATTCCTGATTCATCCTCAATATCTCCATCGTAAATTGGCAGGGGGTAATCCTTGAGATCAATGAAGGTGACTTCGGCTCCGGCCTGCCTCGCGCCGGCCATGGCAACCCGGACCAGTTTCTTGTTGAACGAATCGCGACGAAGCGAACCTGCAAAGGCGAGAATTTTTGGCGTGATCGTCATGGTGAAGAATTCCGAGCAAGAGTGGTGAAGAGTTGCATCATCCCATGTTGTAGTAGAACCGTTCGTGGACGATCTTGCCGTCTTTCCACTTCGCGACGACGAGTTGTTCGACATGGATTTCCTGGTCGTCCTGGGATATCCAGTCCATGACGTTCTCGTAGAAGGTGACATTGTCGCCCACGCCAGAGGCGACGACTTCGAAATTCTTGAATTCCTTGACCGAATCGACGAAACCCTGCTCGCGTTCGAGATTGGCGGCCAGGCCCACGGTGTCGCCATACGCCGGCTCGTTCATCACGACATGCTCGTCGTAAAACTCATTCATGGCGTCCATGATGCGTCCGTTGCGGATGTGGTCGAAAAGGTCGTTGAGTCGGGCTTCAAGGTCGTGCTGGGTGGAGGTGGTCATGAGGATGTGTCCTTTCGGGTCAAAGTGAAGATGAATTTTATACTTGGATCAGGCAGTCTTGGGAGAACGTCGCTTTTTCAAGACCACCTGGTCAAGGCTGAAACGACCGGCCCCGGCGAGAGCAAGGGCAAGGGTAATGACGGCCAACGTCAACGGGTATTCCATGCCGCCTTTCTGGAGGTCAAAGGCATCGCCTGAGGTTTTGAATATCGCCACTCCCATGGTGAAGACAAGCGGGATGGCGAGCAGACGCACGCCCAGCCCCAACAGCAGCGAGAGGCCACCCACGAATTCCGCAAGCGAGGCCAGCCACGCGCTGAAGAGGGGCATGGGAACTTCGAGCGATTCGAGGAAGCCCGAGAATCCCTCGATGCCCGGACCGCCAAAAGCCCCGAAGAGTTTCTGGCTGCCATGGAAGACGAACACCACGCCCAGCATGATTCGAATGAGCAGGAGGGCGGTGTCGTTCAGGAGTTGATTGCGTTCAGGTTGGATGTTGTGGGCGCTCATGGTGGGTGGCTCCAATTGATTGTTTCAACAAATATCTGGCGAAAAAGTGAACAAACCCTCGTATTCGATCCGGAGGATTTTACTTTGTGTCTTTGGCAACATGAGGACATCGTGCTTTGACGAGCAATCGACTCAACGATTTCAACTCGCGCGGCGACATGTGATCCAGTTGCGTTTCATGCAGATCATCAAGCGGTCGCTGCAAGTTTTCAATTACTTTCAAGCCTTTGGCCGTGATATCGATGTGGACCACCCGACGATCGTGTTCACCACGTTGGCGAATGGCGTACCCATCGCGCACAAGTCGATCGACCAGCCGGGTGAGATCGGGAACTTGCGTGACAAGTTGGCGGGCGATGATCGAGCAGGGCACCCCTGGATACTCTCGGATCTTCGCATCGCCAGCTTGTATGAAGGCCTGGCGATGGCCACGCAGGATTCGAAGGGTGTTGTAGGTCGGCTCGGACAGGCCATGGGCCTTGAACAACTGCTCGGTCTGATGGGCAAGCAGGCTGGTGGTCCTCAGGAGATTGAGATAAGCCTCTTCAGAAGGGCTCTCGAAAGGCCTGCTTTTGCCGAGTTCGTGTTGGAGGGTTGGAGAATTCATGTTGAATGTTTCTTTCAATGTTCTTAGAATATGTTATCACAATAGTTGTGTCAACAGATAAATCAAAATATTCTCGTTGCTTCGCCTTCACAGTGATAAATCGTCGATTCTGGGGGCTGAGCGTACATCACGACCCTCGAGATCGATAAGATGCCCTCGAACTTGCATGAAGGGATTTCACGGTGGCAGTGTATTGTCCGTATTGCCAATTCGAGATGGAGGTCAAGGGGGCGCGGCCGGGCCGTTTCAAGCCCAAGTGCCCTCAATGCAGCAAGCCATTCTCGATGGTCGTGCCCGAGACCTATGGCGATCCCATCGAGATCGCACCCCTCAAGCAACCGGAACCGAATACAGGGGGGGCGCAAGGCACGAAGAAAGAACCAGTCGCCCGTCCCGCCCCGGAGCCTCGTCGCCCCGATCCCAAGCATCAAACGCCAGCTCCTTCGGGAGAGGCGACGATCCCTGCTTCACAAGAGATTCCTTCCAAATCGAGTCAGGCCACGATGGCGCAGGATCGTGTTCTTCGCTCTCGCCCTTCAGCCCCGGGGGATGCGACCCTGCCTCAACGTACCATCAATGAAAAACTGGGAGGCTACGAGATTATCAAGGAAATCGGGCGCGGTGCCATGGGGAGTGTGTACCTGGGTCGCCAGATCTCGCTTGATCGTCCCGTCGCGATCAAGGTGATGAACGAGGAGTGGGCGAAAGATCCCTTGTTTCTCTCCCGTTTCACCCGCGAGGCGTATGCCGCCGCGCAACTCGTGCATCACAATGTCGTGCAGATCTATGACATTGGCGAGCAGGACGGCAAGAACTTCTTCAGCATGGAGTTCGTCGATGGCCAGTCGTTGGGGGATCTGCTCCAGGAGAAGGGCAGACTGCCCATCAATGAAGCCGTGGGCTACATACTCCAGGCGGCGCGAGGGCTGAATTTCGCCCACGACAAGAGCATGATCCACCGGGACGTGAAGCCCGACAATCTCATGCTCAATCGCGATGGCATCGTCAAGGTCGCCGACCTGGGTTTGGTGAAGACACCCGGGTCGTCATCGGATGATGAACAGGTCGGGAAGACGCCGCCGCACGACGATGGGAGGCTTCAGACCGGGGTCAACATCACCCAGGCGAACAAGGCGATGGGGACGCCGGCGTTCATGGCTCCGGAGCAGGTCCGGGATGCCGCCAGCGTCGATCACCGGGCCGACATCTATTCCCTGGGGTGTACGTTGTACGCGTTGGTCACCGGTCAGACGGTTTTTGAAGGGGTGACGGCCGACGAGATCATGACCAAGCAGGCCACCCAGCCGATCCCGCGCCCCGATGCGGTCGTGAGCGATGTCCCTCATGAGTTGGGCGACATCCTCATGAAGATGCTCGCCAAGAATCTCGCTGAGCGATATCAGAATCTCGACGAGGTCATTCTCGTGTTGCAGGGTTTTCTGGGGGTGCAGGACGAAGACGCGGCCAACCCATCCGACAAGCATGGCGTTGAATTGGCCAAGGCGGCCGAAGCGTTCAATGCCTCGCACAAGGCTTTTCATCGCAAGGTGGTGATGGGTTCGTTCTTCGCCTTTGTGACAATGCTCATAGTGGGGATGTTCGCGATGGGGTTGATCAAGATGGGACTGGTCATGCTGGGCATCGGGATCGTCACGCCATTCGTCTATGTGTTGCTGGGTGGTTTCCTGGCCCGGTCCTACATGAGCCTGCGGATCCGAACCTACCTCTTCGGGGCTCCCTGGGAGGAATGGGGCAAGGCGTTGCTGTTCACCTCGCTTTTCTGGATCTTCATGTACTTGTTGAATCTGCACTGGATGATTCTGGTCGTGGTCATCGGGGCCCTGACGCTGTCGTTCCTGATGTACATGCTGCTGGATCGATCCGTCGAGGCGTCGCGACGGGAACCCCTCGAAAACGCTCGCGCCCAGTTGCGATCGATGCGTTTGCGCGGCATCGAGGAAGACGCGATCCGGGAATTCATCTGTCGATACTGCACATTGGACTGGGAACCGATGTACGAAGCGTTGTTCGGCTACGAGGCCAAGCTCGTCGCCCGCCAGCGCTGGGCGATGAGCGAGGATGGTCGCCTCGGTAAAAAGCGAGGCGTCCTGCGCGACAGAATCGTGGCCTGGATCGAATCGAGAGAGCGATCGCACAAGCTCGAAAAAGACAAGCGATATCTCGCCACCATCGAACGCAAGGCCCTGGAGGCCAAGGGGGTTCCGGTGCTGGCCGCTCGAAAACAGGCGGCCAAGGCGGCCCGGGACATCATCGACAAGGGAGTCCTGACCAGAGCCAAGACACCCGGGTACGTGGACGTGCAGATCATTGATTTGAAAATGAGCTTCACCACGCTGCTGCTGGGATCCAGGGCCAGAGTCGCCCTGGGGATCGTGCTGCTCCTGGCGTGCGTGACCTGGATGCATCAGAATCAGCTCATCCCGGGCAAGCAGGTCAAGGATCTGGGACAACAAGTGATCGAAGGACAGGAACTTGGATCGGCCGAACAGTACCGAAATTCCTTCGGCGCAACCTTGTCCACGAAAAACAAGGACATCAAGCCGCTCGATCTCCCCGGATTACCACTCGTCGTCTCCAAATGGTTCAACACCTACAACCCGGGGCTGGCGGGATTGGTGTTGTTGATCTCGGGATTCTGGGGGGGGCTGCGGATGACATTCCTGCTTTTCCCTGCGGTTTTGGTCCTTCTCTTTGCCCACGCCTGGGGAATTCCGAGCATCGGAAAATTCTCACCTGAGACCATCAGCTTGGCCGGGGGCGGGGCGATCGCTTTGTTGGGGCTTTACTTTGGTCGTCCCTGAGGATTCAAAATACTTTCTCGCCAATCACGCCTCGGAACAGTCGTTGAATCGATGACCGGCGGATATCCTCTTCCATCATGGAAACCTTGGAAGCATCATCGAAAATGGAACTCTCCGATCGAGTCAAAAACCTGAAACCCAGTTCGACCTTGGCCGTCTCGGCGCGCGTGAAGGCATTGAAGGCTCAGGGTGTGGATGTCATTGGCTTCGGGGCGGGCGAGCCTGATTTTGACACGCCCGAACACATCAAACTCGTGGCGATCCGCGCCATCGAAGAGGGGATGACGGGGTATGCTCCCGTGCCGGGGGATATGGCCACGCGCGAAGTCATCGCCAAGAAGTTTCGAGATGAGAATGGCATTGACTGTCAGGCGAAAGACATCGTCATTTCCACCGGGGCGAAACAATCGTTGTATCTCGCGTTGCAATGTCTGATCGATGAGGGGAAGGGCCACGAGGTGATTCTGCCCGCGCCATCGTGGGTGAGCTATTTTTCCATGGCTCAACTCGCGGGGGGGACAGTGGTGGAGATCGAGTCCTCCATCGACAATGACTTCAAGATCACGCCGGCGCAACTTGAAGCCGCCATCACCCCCAACTCCAGGGCGATCGTGCTGAACAATCCATCCAACCCCTGCGGCACGATGTATACCGAACAAGACCTGCGCGATCTGGCCGATGTGTTGGCGAAACACGATCACGTGACCATCATCAGCGACGAGATTTACGAAAAGCTCGTGTTCGGCGAGGTCGAACCATTCTCGATCGGCTCGCTGCCCCAGGTGGCCAGCCGCACGATTACGATCAACGGGCTTTCCAAGGGATATGCCATGACCGGCTGGCGGGTCGGCTATGCCTGCGCCCCCGGCAACGGAGATGGCGCCATGGCCAAGGCGATGGCGAAACTGCAAGGGCAGATGACCAC
>JAPULD010000387.1 GCA_027295365.1 Planctomycetota bacterium | reverse complement strand
TTTGGAGTGCCCGGCCTCAGAACTGCTGGCTCGGGCCGAAGGTCTGGTTTCGTCCGGTGGATTTACGTTTTCGCTTCATCCGATCGGGTGGGCCGGGCGGGCAATCCGTCAACAAGCTCAGCTCACAAGCCGAACTCCGAGTCGCGTTGGACCACATCACCGGGCTCGATGACGCCTCGCGCACGAGACTGAAACGACTGGCGAAGCGATGGCTGACGAAGTTGGATGAGCTCGTCATTCATGCCGACACGCATCGTTCTCAAAAGATGAACAAGCAGGCATGCCTTGATCGTCTGCAGGACATCATGCTGAGAGCGACGACCCGACCGAAGTTGAGAAGGAAGAAGAAGCCCACCCGATCGATGATCGAGCGGAGACTGGAAAACAAACGCAAGGTTTCCGAAAAGAAACAGCGTCGTCAGAAACACGAAGGCGATTGACCTGGTCTTCGAACGAAGGCTATTGCACCGACATGTACTGCTCGAGATAGCGAATCGTCTCGACCTGAACGTCTATCTCGTTGCGATTCAGATCGCCGATCGAGATCATGCCCAGCAAGACTTGCTGATCATCGACCACCGGGACGTGGCGGATGCATTTGTCACGCATGACTTTTCGCATTTCGCTGCACATCGTCTCGGGCGAGGCGCACGCCACGGGGGAGGTCATGACCTCGACCAGACATGTCGAATCGGGATCGCGACCTTTGGCGACCACCCGACGCATGACATCACGCTCCGTGAAAATGCCCACCAGCGCCTCGTCAAGCACGACGAGCACCGATCCGATGTGCCGCTTGTTCATGAGCCTTGCTGCCTGGAGTACCGAGGCGTCAGGCGGCAGCGTCGCCAATGCACCCTTTTTCAAACTAATCAATGACCGAGCTGTACCCATGGGATACCTCCTTGCTTTCTCACGCCGCGCAGCCTGCGTGGCTTCCCTCTCTTCGAGTGACCTCCACATAAAGAGTTTGCCAATTTCATGACCTAGCAAACGCTCATCTGCAAAAAACACTCGTTCTATTTTTCACAAACTCCTGTGATCCAAGGCTTTGCGACATAAGTGATGACGCGTCCACAACTTATTTGCGCATTCGAGGGTCAATTCAAGTCGAACGAATTGAATTTATTTTTCCCCATGAAGGCCTGCCCCCGACCTTGCATTGAACAGATTCAGATCAAAATTCGGATTCGTCGTTGCTGGAACATCCACATGCCCAACGGATCAACGATCAGATCAGCTGAACCTGGCCAGTCCCCTTGACGATCTCGCCCAGGATCGTGGCCTTCTCACCAGAATTGTTGAGTTGCGTGATGATCGAGTTGGCAAACGTGGGCCTGACGATCAGGACATAGCCAATGCCCATGTTGAAGACGCGAAGCATCTCGTCGGTTTCAACACCACCCTTTTGCTGCAGAAAATGAAACAGGGGCGGTATGTCCCAGGCGCTGAAATTGATCCTTGCATCCAGCGTGTCAGTCAACGCACGATTGAGATTGCCCGGCAAGCCACCCCCCGTGATGTGGGCCATGCCTGAGACGACCTTCTTGACCCGGTACTTCCTCAACAATTTCAAGATCGGCTGGACGTAAATTCTTGTCGGGGTGAGCAGGATTTCCCCCAACGTCTCCTCCCCAATCTCGGGATACACCCGATCCAGCTTCAGCTTCGCCTTCTTCACGATCTTCCGGACCAGCGAATAGCCGTTGGAATGAATTCCGTCGCTGGCGAGGCCGATCACGACATCGCCCACTTCGACTCGCATGGGATCGATGGCTCGCTTGAGTTCCACGACACCAACCGCGAATCCCGCGATATCGAAATCCCCCTCGGCATACACATCGGGCATTTCGGCACATTCCCCCCCCAGCAAGGCGCAACCGGCGATCTCGCAACCCTTGGCGACGCCTTCGATGAGCATGGTCGTCTCTTCAGGCACCTGCTTGTGCAGGCCCAGGTAATCAAGGAAAAACAACGGCTCCGCACCTTGGACGATGAGGTCGTTGACGTTCATCGCCACGCAATCGATGCCCACCGTGATGTGGATGCCAAGTTGGGCGGCCAGCTTGACCTTGGTCCCCACGCCATCCGTGCAGGCCACCAGCACGGGATCCTTGTAGTTTCTCTTGAAGAGCTTTTCGTTGTAATCAAGCCTGAACATCCCGGCGAAGGCCCCATGCTGGCCAATCACCCGGGGGCCATGCGTCTTGCGGAGCAAGGTCTTGATCATGGGTACGACGCGATCACCCGCATCGATGTCAACACCCGAATCGGCGTAGGTCAGCCCCCGAGGGGATTGCTTGGATCGTCGTTTCGTAATGCTCAAGGCCCCAGTGTAGTCCGACATCGATTCTCAGGAGCGCCTAGGAACAAATTCTGCCCAAATCAAGACTTCTGGAATCAAGCCCCCAACCAAGTCACGGCGTGGCCACACGAATCGCAAAGACGTCCATCGAGTGATCGGATCGGATCACCGCACCCTGGACAATTCCCTCGACATCGTCGAGCGTAGCGACGGACCAACTTGGGCAGCCTCATGGCCAGAAAAGTCAACGACCCAAAAAGGATCGTATTGATCACCAACGCTCCCCAGATGGGGCGATGCGGCCAACGCCAGTCTCCCACGCCCCAGGAACCGGTGGTGGAAACGAGGGGGTTTCCATCCTCTCCAATCTCCGCCCACGAATGCCAGAGGCATGGCAAGGGATAGCCATAGGCGTTTTCAATCGTGCCATAGAGGTCCCTTTCCGTGCTGACCTCTGGCAACGCTTGAATCATCGACCAGGACGGAAAAAACCCTGCTGGCACATTGCTTGGAGGTGCGTCCAGATAGGCCCCATTCGTGGCGATGACACGTTTTGCCCCGAAGCGGGTCTCAATTCGCAGATTCCAAGTGTCGTGAACCTGCCGTTTCTTGGTAGACCACGAATTCATGAACCGCCCCATCTGATCACTCTGGCGTGAATCGAGCCAGTCCCGCTGTATGAGAAAGGCACTGCCAAAAGCGAAGACAAGGGTGAGCAGAAGCCCCATACCCCCACAGATCAGGATTTTCTTGATGTGACCGTCCATCAAGTTTCATATCGACACCACACCAAGGCGACATGACCACCGATCGACCTTTCCCATAACCCTTGATCTGGCTACCCTACGCCCATGTCCATACTCATCGACGGCAACACAAAAGTTATCTGCCAAGGCATCACCGGGTCCGCCGGAGCCTTTCATACAAAGGGCTGCCTGGATTACGGCACAAAGATGGTCGGAGGCGTCA
>JAPULD010000386.1 GCA_027295365.1 Planctomycetota bacterium | reverse complement strand
GCCTCCCGATCCGCTACCCGAAGATGGCCCTTCGTTTGCCATCGATGCGTTTTATCCGGTGTATGTCAGGAGTCATGATGATCAGCCTTCGATCGACGAGATCATGATGACCCAGGTGACGCTGGGGATCTCCACCCAGGGCTATATCGCGCCGCGTGAAGACGCGCCGAGCGTGACCTTGACGTTATCGGAAATCGATGAACTCGAGACGGAAACCTATTACGCCAGTGCCGTACAGAAGGTGATCGAGGCGATTCGAGACCAGCTTGTCGCGAGGGGATTGATGGGGGTGTTTGTCGCCCCTGATCCACGAGACCTTTCGGAGACGGGTCAGGACAAACGCGCCCTGGACAATCCCGATCTCAGGCTCATCATGACCACGGGTGTGGTTTCCGAGATTCGCACCCTCGCCTCCGGTGATCGCATCGACGATCGGGAAAGGGTGAATCATCCCTACCACGAGCGAATCCTTCGCAAGTCCCCCGTGGCCCCCTTCAACCCCGAAGACGCGGTCGATCGATCGTTGCTCAACAAGGAAAAGCTCGACGAGTACGTCTTCTTTCTGAGCCGACATCCGGGGCGACGGGTCGATGTGTCGTTGGCTGCAGCCGAGGAAGCGAGCAGCGTGACCCTGGATTACATGGTCACGGAAAACAAACCCCTGGTATTCTACTTTCAGATATCTAACACCGGAACCAGGCAGACCGATCGCGTGCGTGAACGATTTGGCTTCTACCACACGCAATTGACGAACAACGACGACATTCTCAGCATGGACTTCTCGACGGCGGGATTCGACCACGATGCGAACTCATTTTCTTCGTCGTACGAGGCTCCGTTCTCCCATGACGATCGGTTGCGCTGGCGAATCTTCGGGAATTGGAGCGAGTTTTCCGCCGATCAGGTCGGATTTGCCAACGCCGACTTCACGGGTGAGGAATGGGACCTTGGTGGGCAGGTCGTCGCCAACATCTATCAAAAGCGGGAGTTGTTCATCGATTTCGTCGCGGGTATTCGCTACCTGAACGTGGATGTGGACAACGAGGCCTTCGACATCCAGGGCAAGGAGGATTTTATCCTGCTGTCCGCGGGCCTGGAACTCGAAAGGTCCACCTCGCTGTTCAGCACGCAGGCGAACGCCACCTTCGAGTTCAACGTCAAGAACGTTGATGAAGACGAAATGCAGGAGCTTGGACGTACGGCACCGGATGAGGATTGGACCGTCTTCCGCACGGGATTGCTGCACTTGTTCTTTCTCGAGCCGGTGCTCGATCGTCGGGCCTGGGAAGATCCATCGACGCCCGAGTCATCCACCCTGGCCCATGAGATCTCGATCGAACTGAGGGGGCAGTATGCCTTTGGCAAACGCCTCATCCCGCAGGCGGAAGCCGTCGCGGGTGGTTTGTATACCGTGCGTGGCTATCCAGAATCCGCCGTCGCGGGGGACGATGTCTTCATTGGCCGATTCGAATATCGATTTCACTGGCCCAGATCGTTTGCGATTGAGACGGAACCCCGTGAATTGTTCGGGGCCGCCTTTCGCAGTGCGCCTCAGTTCGTGTATGGCCAGCCTGACTGGGACCTCATCCTCAAGGCATTCTGCGATGTCGGCTGGGTCCACCTCAACGACAAGTTCAGTTTCGAGGACGACGAGACCTTGTGGGGGCTGGGTATTGGCGCGGATCTGGTGTTGCGCAACAACATCAACATTCGATTTGATTGGGGCTGGGCGATGGAAGCGGTCGATTCGGCCCGGGTCAACAGTGGCTCAAACCGCGCCCAGATCGTCGCGACGTTTTTGTTCTGATCAGACCCGGGCCAAGGACGTTCGGGTGTAGCCGCATTCCGGGTACAGGGGTGACGAGTTGCGATGAAGGTCATACCCGCATTCGGGGCAGATCTCCTGGAGTTCGGGTTTTTCATTCCTTAGCTCCGAGAAACAGCACACCTGATTCCAGATCAATCCTCACAAAGTCCAGATCAGGGCAGCACACACCGAGAAAGTGATCAGGATCCAAGGAATGGCACGGATTCGACTCCGCATAATGTGAACTCAAGATGTCGATGAAGGGACGTCGGCGAGAACGGGACTCATGGCCTGTGATCTCCAACCCGCGGCCAGAGCAATACAGACGATGCCTCCCAATTCGAGGAACCAGTGAAGCTTCATTCCAGCAAGGTCGGATTTCAGCATTGCGTCCAGATGATGAAACGACGCCGCCCTCGTGACGACGAAACCGGCCAGGAATGCTGCCCCCAGCAAGGCGAGTCGTGACCTTCGAGAGGCATGATTCAGTCTTGATCCTATGAAAATGCAGCCACCAATGGTGATCATGCCCAGCGTCGTCACGAACAGGGCCTGCACGATGCGGCGGTGTTCATACCAACCCTGCTCCCAGGCGATCTTTCGCCCCATCATCGTGAGCCAGGTCTGCAGATCGAGTTGCTTGTTGAATCCCAGCAACAGCAGGCCCAAGGCGAGACAACCCCACAACAGCAGGGCCTTGGCATGTCTTGTGGAAGGGCCAAGCGTTGCGACATGGGAGCATCGCTTGCCGCAGAGGATGGCCGTGACCAGATACCCGGCCACGATACCCCAGCCCATCAGGCTGGAGTCGTTGATACCCAAATGCCAACCATCGGAGGTGACGATGGCGAGATCGCAATGCAACACGTCTCACTCGCTTTCATTTCTACAGCCGCGGACCGGCGTTTTTTTGGAAGGTCCGGTATGCCATGGAGTCGCATCGACTCGAGGTTCAACCGGTGATCAACCCTACCCCGAGTCTCGATGGATCAAAGCGCAATTTCCGCGCGAGCGATCTGGTGCGCCATGTGTTCGAGCCAGATAACACAGATCGGACGTCTGACGCAGTCAAAATTTCCGGCACCAATCACACAGACCGAATAATCCGCGTCCTTGATAGAACCGATAGGACATGCGTCAGAGCCATTGAGTGCCTGGAATAGGCTGTTTTTCCCCCTTGCAGGCCGATTTCTCGTCGGAGTACGTCCAAGACATGACGCTCATCCAGACAAGCCACAACCCGATGACGCCTCGCGTTGATGCGACAAGGCCAATGTCGATGCGATTGGTCGATCTGAGTGTTGACAACGAACCCGAGACGCTTCCCTGGCATGTGCTGCATACGAAAAGCCGCCAGGAAAAAGCGCTGGCTCGGATGCTGGACGCGGCTGACATTCATTACGAACTGCCCCTGGTCAAGCTCGTCCGGATGTACGGCCATCGCAAGCGCGTGGTCATGGAGCCCTTGTTCTCGAATTACCTCTTCGTGCAGGGTTCGACTGAAGTGACCTATTTCGCCATGAGTTCCAAGCGGGTGGCGAACGTGATCCCGGTCCCCGACCAGGATTCCTTCATTCGCGATCTCGAGCAGATTCGCAAGGCCCTGGGGAACGGGGCGGAACTGAATCCCTATCGATTTCTCACGGTGGGTCGTCGCGTACGCGTGACGGCCGGACCGTTCAAGGATGTAGAAGGACTCATCGAGGACAAGCCAAAGCCCGATCGGCTGATCCTCCAGGTTGAAGCGCTCAGTCGGGCCGCAAGTCTGGAAATCGATGCCAGCTTGCTCGAACCGGTGGATTGAGAAGGGGGCCTGCGCCCCGGATCGCCACTGCACAAACCCCCTGGCCACGTCGGCATCGCAAACCCGTGATGCGCGCGACGAGGGCGAAGTCCGGCCACATCGAGCCGGATTGATCAAACACGCATTGCAAAGCGAGACGAGATGATCGAATCATCAGGCGATGTCATTGCCTTTCCAGCCAACGAAACGATGACCAAGGAAGAGGCTTCTCCCTTCCTGGTGTTCGGAGCCCCCCTCATCGAACAGGCGGAGATCGATGAAGTGATCGATTGCCTGCATTCGGGATGGCTGGGCACGGGACCAAAGGTCGCGAAGTTCGAGCAGGACTTTGCAACCTACAAGGGTGTCGATCAGGCGGTGGCCTTGAATTCATGCACCGCGGCCTTGCACCTGAGCCTGATCGCCGCTGGCATCGGGCATGGCGATGAAGTCATCACCACGCCTTTGACGTTCTGTGCCACCATCAACGCGATCATCCACACCGGGGCGACCCCCGTGCTGGCCGATGTCGATCCGATCACCATGAACATCGATCCGGCCCAGGTCGAAGCGAAGATCACGCCGAAGACCAAAGCGATCCTCCCGGTGCATTTCGCAGGCCGGCCCTGCGACATGGATGGCTTGATGGCGATCGCACAACGGTATGACCTCCTGATCATCGAAGACTGTGCCCACGCGATCGAAACGCAATACAAGGGCCGCCCCGCCGGGACCATGGGCGACTTCGGCTGCTTCAGTTTCTACGTCACCAAGAACGTCGCCACCGGGGAAGGTGGCATGGTGATCGCAAGGAACGAGGAGCAGGCGGCGAGGATCAAGACGCTGGCCTTGCATGGTCTGAGTCGCGATGCCTGGAAACGGTTCAGCGATGAAGGGTACAAGCATTACCACGTCACCGAAGCGGGTTTCAAATGCAACATGATGGATCTCCAGGCGGCGATCGGCTTGCATCAGCTCGCTCGGGTGGAGGAAAACTGGACGAAACGGGAATCCTTGTGGGCGTTCTATCAGGAAGCTCTCGCTGATCTGCCAATCACGAAGCCTGCCCAACCAGACGCGAACACCAAACATGGCTTGCATCTGTACACGATTCTGATCGACGAACGCGTGGCGGGAATCTCCCGCGATGCATTCCTCGATTCGATGAACCGGAAACGAATCGGAACGGGCGTGCATTACCTCAGCATTCCCGAACATCCTTACTACCAGGATCGATTTGACTGGGAGCCGCATGAATTCCCGAATGCGAATCGAATCGGATCGCAAACCGTGAGTCTGCCATTCTCGGCCAAGGTGACCCAGGCCGAGGCCACACGAGTCGTCGATGCGGTTCGTCAGTTTGTGGCGAGTCCGGTTCAACACAAACGAGCCGCCTGAATACGAATGAATTCCCAGATCACTTCAATCAAGAGCGAATCGGTGCGCGATGCCTCTCGAGCAGAATGGCAGGATGCGTGGGCGTCGGATCCCACATCGACGTTCTATCAATCGCCCCAGTGGCATGAGGTCTGGGCGAAATATTCAAGGGGCCGCTTGTCGCCTTCCCCCTTGCATGTGGAGCTTGTCGATCAGACAAACGTCATCGTGCCCATCAGCCTGGAGAAGACGAGGTTTGGCCGATTCAAGACGGCGTGGTTATCTCCCGGTTGCACCTATGGGGGATGGCTTACCAGCAAGGAACTCGATCAATCGCATGCCGAGCTCTTGACGCAATTCATTTGCGATCGTTTCCCCGGCTTGTTCTGGCGGCTCAATCCCCTGAATGAAAATGCGATCGAGGCCATGCCTCAATCGGAGCAGGACGAATTTACGCAAGCGCTCGATCTTCGAGAGGGATTCGAAGGAATCGAACGACTCTGGAAATCCAAAGGCGATGCCATACGTCGCAAAGCGCGTCGAGCCACTTCCAAAGGCGTAACGATTTGTTGCGCATCTGAGTCAGATTGGGAAGGATACATCGAGGCGTATCAGGATTCGCTTCGACGATGGGGCGAAAAGGCATCGTCGGTTTTTGGCCGTCACATGTTCGACTTGTTGCGTGATACGAACACCGACGATGTGCAACTCTGGGTGGCGAAACTCGAAGGGCGGGTGATTGCCGGGGCGATCGTGTTGTACGCCTCGCATCATGCCTCGTATTGGCATGGCGCGGCTCTTGAATCGCATCTTGATCGTCGCCCCGCCAACTTGCTTCATGTGGAAATCATTCGCGATGCCTGTACGAGAGGTATCAAGTGGTACGACTTCAATCCCAGTGGTGGCCACGCTGGCGTCGTTGGATTCAAGAATAGCTTTGGCTGTCAGATCATGCCGAGTCCAGTCGTGACGCGCAAGGCAGCATCCAGCAAACCCCTTCAAGCCTTGAAGAGAGCGCTTACATGACCAAGTTTTCCGTCAAAGAACTGATTCCCGCTTCGCTCAGGAAGCTGGTGCCGGACAAGATCAAGCGAACCATCAAGGACAAGCTGATCGTCAAGACGCCCCTTGAAAAGGACGTAGCGTTGTTCATTCTCGAAGGCAAGCGATTCACGCCTCCTTTGAGTGACTTCCCGCCCATGGTCATGATTGACACGACGACCCGTTGCAACTTGACGTGCGAGCATTGCCCCAACAGCGCGCTCTCGGAGGTCAAGGATTTTCTGGGTGATATGGAAGACGACCTGGTCTACAAGATTCTCGACGAGATCGCTCGGGAAGCCCCAGACACCTTGACCCGCCTGTTCAATGGCGGCGAACCCTTGATGCGCAAGGATCTGAAAGATCACATCCAATACGCCAGGGAAAAGGGGATCAAAGCGGTTTCCATCAACACCAATGGCACGATGCTGGTGAAGTCACGGCGGCAGGGGATCATCGAGGCGGGTCTCACCCACATCGAAGTCAGCGTTGACGCCTTTACGCCCGAGACGTACTTGAAGATTCGAAAGTCCACGCTCTTTGATCGCGTCGTGCAGAACACCCTTGATTTCATCCAGGAATCAAAAGCCCACAATCCTGAGAATCAGGTCACCGTGAGCATGGTGTTGCAGACGGACAATCGACACGAGCACGAACAGTTCCTGGCCTTTTGGGAGCCCAAGGTCGATCACGTGTACATACGCGAATACCACCAGCACAACGCGAACGTCGATGATCATGGCTTGTTCAAGAACCATGGCAATCCCCGCCGACATCCTTGCCCTTTCTTGTGGGATCGAATCATCGTCAACCACGATGGCATGGTCCGTTTCTGCGAGTTCGATTGGATGGGCGAGCACGCTCTGGGTGACGCCAAGGAAAACACCCTCAAGGAAATCTGGCAAGGCGAGGCGTTCACCAGGCTTCGTGAGTCGCATGTCGAGGGAACGTTCTGTCACGAATTCTGCAAGAACTGCACGGATTGGCGTCAGATCAACTGGAACGGAATGAAGTAACTCGTGAAACCCAGGCGAACGCAAAATCTGAGCGGTGCGTTGGGAGCGGCGAATTTTCTCATTCACCGCATCACCGAGCGAATTGCCCGATCCTTGACCTATCAGGGACGTGTCGTTGACTTGGGATGCGGAAACGCCCCCTACAAGGACATCATCCTTGAGCAGGCCGACGAGTACATCGGGGTCGATTGGGAGAACAGCGCCCACGACCAGTCGCAGGTCGATGTCTTTGCCGACCTGACCAAGGAAATCCCGCTCGAAAGCGATTGGGCGGACACGCTCGTGTCATTTCAAGTTATGGAGCATTTGCCCGAGCCTGAATTCTTCTTGCGGGAATGCATGCGAATCCTCAAGCCTGGGGGTCGGCTGTACATCACGGTGCCCTTCATGTGGCGAGTGCACGAAGCCCCCCATGATTACTTTCGCTACACGAGGCATGGCCTGGAATACTTGCTGAGCAAGGTGCAGTTCGAGCAGATCGAGATCACCGAATACACGGGGTTCTGGCAGATGTTCGTGCTCAAGTTCAACTACCACTCGTTGCGATACGCCAAGGGACCATTGAAGTACTTCTGGGTGCCGATCTGGCTGCTTAATCAGACCATTGCCCCCTGGCTTGATCGAGTCGACCGCAATCCGAATGAACCGGTCGGGTATGTCGTCTCGGCGCGACGAAGCGAATCAAATTCACACTCAAAAGCAAAGGCGGCCTGAGTAACAATATGTGTGGAATTGCAGGCTATCTGAATATTCACGAAGACGTCACGGGAATCGAAACGATCCTCAGGATGACTCGGGCCATTGCGCATCGAGGTCCCGACGATGAAGGATTCATCTTCATTCGCTCGGAGGATGGAGCAATCTCGGAGTTCTTCAGCGATCAGTCCGCGGAGGGAGCCAGGGCGGGAAGCCCTTCAGGGGGCGACCCACGCCTGGACATCATCCGCAAGCATCGCATTGCGATGGGGCACCGTCGGTTTTCAATTGTTGATCCAACCCCGGGAGGGCACCAGCCGTTCTTCTCAGCCGATCGTCGCTACTGCATGACCTTCAATGGTGAAATCTACAACTACGTCGAGCTTCGCGAGGAACTCGAGCGAGAGGGCATCCGCTTCCGGACCAGTAGTGACACGGAAGTCTTGATTGAAGCCTTTCGTGCCTGGGGGACTGGTTGCTTTGAGCGGTTCGTGGGTTTCTGGGGCCTGGCTTTGTACGACACGCAGCGCAAGCGATTGCTGCTAGCCCGAGATCGCATCGGCAAGGGTTCGTTGTACATCCATCGGACGCCTCAGACGTTGCATTGGTGTACGGAGATCAAGGGGATCAGGGCCGTGGTGGGGCGCGAGAACATGCCGGTTCGCGAGCAAGCCGTCGCCGACTTCGTCGTGTGCGGCCATCGCGATCTCTTTGACGAGACCATGTACGAAGGCATCACCACGTTTCCTCGGGCCAGTTGGGCCTGGATCAATGACGATGGCTCGTTCACGCCACAGACGTATTGGAGCATACCCACGCAGCGTCTCGGCACGAAAGACATTTCACCCCAAGAGGCGGCCCGGGGATTGCGCGAACATGTTCGCGAAGCGGTGCGCGTCCGTCTTCGGGCGGATGTCGACGTCGGCATCGGATTGAGCGGGGGATTGGATTCCTCGGCCTTGGTGGTGTTCGCGGCGGAAATGTCCCCCGGGATCAAGTCATACACGGCTTCCTTCCCCGGCACCGACATGGATGAAACCGAGTATGCCCTGCAAGTCGTGGATTCGATGGGGGGACGTCTTGATCACCAATGCCTAGAGCTTCCGCACGATGCATTTCTCGGTTCGATGGACAACTATGTGGGAATGATTGACGAGCCCTTTCACGCTCCGGGCGTATTCGTCAATCATCTTCTCCGTCGTCGCATGGCCAAGGATGGTCTCCGGGTGATTCTCAACGGGGCGGGTGGAGACGAATTGTTCGGCGGGTATCCCGGCATCTTCCATCGGCCGTTCATTGCGTCGCTGGTTCGACGTGGCAAGCTGATGCAAGCGCATCGCGAGTGCATGCGGTACAGCGAGTCGCGAGCGTCATTCGGCAGCCGAACGTATCTCAAGCGAATGTTCGGCGGGTTCAACGAACTGGCCAAGCAATGTTGCCCTCAGCTTGAGGACTGGCGATGGAATCAGAGGCAGGTCGAAAACAATGCATGCGGGGTCGTCGATTTCGACGTGCAGCCACGGTGGCGGCGAACGGAGAATTTCCAGGACACCCTGCACAGCAACATGACCGACTGGCAGATGAACTATTGGATGAGGCTTTGCCAGCAGACCTCCATGAGCATTCCCATCGAAATTCGGAAGCCTTTGCTCGACCATCGCGTAATTGAATACGCCTTCCAGCTGCCGCTTGATTACATGATCAAGGATGGCTGGCTCAAGTGGATCCTCCGCAAGGCGTTTGAGGATGACTTGCCCCGTGGCGTCGTCTGGCGTGACAAGAAAATGGGATTCCCGACCCCGGTCACCCAATGGTTGCTTGAATTGAAACCCCAGCTCCTGGGTGTTCTTGAATCGACGACGTGCCCCTGGATCCGAATGGATCGAATCCAGGCGACGTACAACGAAATTGCCCAACGCGATCCGCTGTTTCTATGGCGCATGCTCAGCGTCGGACTCTGGTGGAATCGATGCGTCCAAGATGAATCGCTGAACCGGAATCCGTCCATCGCGGCCTGACCGGTCTGATCAACCAATGAATTCGCTCAAGAACAAAGTCGTGCATGCCCTCCTCTGGAGCGGCCTGGGCCAATTCGCTCGTCAGGGCATCACCCTGGCGATCGGACTCATGCTTGCGCGGCTCTTGAGTCCCGTGGAGTTTGGCTTGCTGGCCATGGTCGTCATCTTGACGGGCTTCGCGGAGCTCATCCTTGAATGTGGTCTTGGCTCCGCGCTGGTGCAGCACTCTGAGCTCAAGGATGAGCACACCAACTCGGTGTTCTGGCTGACGATTCTGGTTGGTGGAATATCGACCAGCGTGTTTGTGATGGGGGCACCACTGGTGGCGCGATATTTCGAGCAGCCCATGCTGGAGTGGATCACGATTGCCCTGGCGATCAATTTTCCATTGGTGGCGTTGCGGTGCGTGCCCTACGCGATGTTGGCGCGGGCCATGAATTTCAGAGCTGTGGCGATCGCGGAACTCATCGCGACGCTCGTTTCAGGCAGTGTGGCGATCGGCCTGGCCTTTGCGGGATTTGGCGTCTGGGCGTTGATCTCACAAATCCTGCTTCGCAATCTTCTCCTGACAATCGCTTTCTGGGGGCAAACTCGATGGTCACCCCGATGGATGTTCAGTGTTACGGCGCTTCGCGAGATGCTGGCCTACAGCGTGCATGTACTTGGTTTTCAGACGGCGGATTACTGGTCGATGCGGATTGACCATTTTCTGATTGGAAGTTTTCTCGGTGCCGCGCCTTTGGGGCTCTACACCAAAGGCTTCGAGATGATGATGTTGCCGGTTCGTCAGATCGGGGCCATGGCGACGCGGGTCATGTTTCCCGCGTTCTCGAAAATTCAGGATGACCCGGCACGCATGAAGGCCATCTACCTGAAGTCGATCGGGTGTATCGCCCTGGTCGCCTTTCCCGTCATCCTCGGGTTGGGCGTGGCGGCGGACTCGATCATACCCACGTTGTTGGGACCACAATGGGTGGAGACCATTCCCCTGATCCGCATCTTGTGCTTGATCGGTGCGGTGCATGCGATCGGCACGACCACAAGCTGGATCTATATGTCAACGGGGCGTACGGGTCTGATGTTCAAGTGGGGTCTGTTTGTGGGAATGATGAAAACGGTGGCCATCGTCATCGGTTTGCGTTGGGGAATCCTTGGCGTGGCCTGGGCGAGCTTTGTGGTCCAGTTCGCGGTATTGCTATATCCCAATTTCGCGATCCCGGGAAAACTGATCGGATTGTCGGTCCGAGAGATCTGGATGGCTGTGCAAGCTCCGATGTTGATGAGCTTGTTGATGTGCGGCGTGGTGTTTGGCGTGGGCTGGGCCTTGCCGAGCGAATTGGCCATTTGGGCACGATGCCTGATTCAGGTGTCGATGGGGGGACTCTTCTACTGGGGGCTCATCCACAGCCTTCGCGTCAAACCCTATCAGTATCTGCGCGGCGTCATCACGGAAAGATCGACGGGCATGTTCGCCAAGGCGTCCCCCGTCGTATGAGTGAAAAAGCATCGAGGCGAAACAAGTCATGACTCATCTGAAAACGAAAAGTCGAGGCGGAAAGAAGCTCAAGTCCAGGAGGGACAGGGTCACGCAGACACGGTCCAGGAAGGGCCAGTCAAGTCAGTCTTTGACGGTGCTGCATTCCATCGCCGGAGCCTGGCTCGAGCCAACGCAGACGTGGTTGTACGAACAAGTCAGGGCATTACCTCAGGACATCGAAAATCAGATCGTGTGTACGCATACAAGCAATCTTGATCAGTTTCCGATGGACAACCTCCACGCCGATTCTGATCAGTCGATTTCGAGGCGTCTGTGGGAGCGAGTGCAGAAAAAACTCGGCCGGCAGCGCGCCAGTCACTTGTCCTTCAAGGTGGCGAAGGATACCGAAGCGAAAATCCTGCATTCACATTTTGGATACACCGCTTGGCGGAACCTCGAACTCGCGAGAAAAGCGAACCTGCGACACGTCGTCACCTTCTATGGGCTTGATGTCAACTACCTGCCCAAGCATGGCTGGCTCCCTCGCTACCAGGAACTGTTTGCCGAAATCGATCTTGTGTTGTGTGAAGGACCTCACATGGCCAAATGCATAGTCGATCTGGGGTGCGATCCTCAGAAAGTGCTCGTGCATCACCTGGGGGTCAATCTAGAGCGAATTCCGTTTCAGCCCTGTGCATGGGATCCGCGGGTGCCTTTGAAGTGTCTGATCGCCGCCTCGTTTCGCGAAAAGAAGGGGATTCCCTATGCCCTCGAAGCCTTGGGTCGGATCGGCGAGGACTTTCCCATCGAAGTGACGATCATCGGTGACGCCTCGAAGTCAAAGGCGTCCAAAAGCGAAAAGCAGAAGATACTCGAGACCATCTCGAAATGGGATTTGTACTCGAGGGTGCGGCTGCTGGGCTATCAGCCCC
>JAPULD010000385.1 GCA_027295365.1 Planctomycetota bacterium | reverse complement strand
GTGCTCGTGCTCAACGAGAATTTCTGCGTTCGGGTCAGTGAGATCATTGATCAGGTCGAGAAGGCGCCGGGCGAATAAAGCACTCCCGTGGAGGCGGGCCGTCGGAGGATCCGACGGGAAAGGCCAGGATGGCAATGAAGAACAGCCGATTGCGGCACGTGATTGTAATGGTGGTGGTCTGTGGGTTGAGCGAATGGTGTTTCGCCGGACTGATCGAAACAGAGCAGCAGACTCCGCTTGCCAATGACCCCGTGTCTCTCGAACTCGACGCATCGTCTCTTGTCGATGAGGCGAATCAACCAACCGAGACGCAATCGGAGAAGGCCGACTTGGCAGAAGCCGATCCGGAATCGGTCCCCACGAATCAACTTGATATCGAGCAAGAGGATCAGAAATCCATCGAGACCACTTCGCTCGGTGACCGTCCTCTGGGGCTGCCCGAAAAACTGTTTACGCTTGGCGAAACGGATACAAGGGAGACCAGCGAATCGGGATTCTGGAGTACGTTCGACCCACGCACCAATGATCTCAGCCGTACCTTGGGGGCGATGGCCGTCGTCATCGGGTTGATTCTCCTTCTGCGGGTTGTTCTGCAACGCCTCAATCCCAACGCAAGGGGGGGGATGAGCCCCTCGGGCGTCCTGCAGATTCTCGCCCGGTATCCAATCGCCAAGGGACAGCAACTGATTCTGCTGAAGCTGGGGCGACGCATCGTGCTCACGCATCAGTCGGCGACGGGGATGGCCACCCTCACCGAGATCACCGATCCGGAGGAACTCGGGTCGCTCCTGACCATGATCGAAGCCGGATCGCGCAAGACGAAGCATGCCAAGTCGTTTCAGCTCATGTTGCGTGGTTTCGAGTCGCAGCATGATGCTTCGCGGTCCGCAGGGCAGACTCAGGGCGAGCACGATGGCCAGTTGAGAGCCAACGAAGGGGACATCATCGATCTCACGAAGCGGTCCTCGCGTTTTACTCCGGCCCTGAAGCTTTCGACCAGGAGTCATGCCTCATGAATCGGAGGCGTCCATGGTTCAGGTGTTTCAGTCCGTTCGTGTTTGCGATTGCCGTATGTCTGCTGGGCTCTCCATCCATGGTCATGGCCCAGACCCAGGGCTTGGACCCTGCGGATCTCGCGAGCACCAATCCGTTGCTGATGCTGGAAGACGCCGCCAACGCGGCGGGGATTGAAAACGGGCTCAGTGGTTCGCTGAACATTCTCGTTCTGTTGACGGTGCTGACCCTGGCCCCGTCGATCCTGATCCTCTGCACGTGTTTCGTTCGCTTCGTGATCGTGTTTTCGCTTTTGCGTCAGGCCCTGGGCACGCAAGGGTTGCCGCCCAGCCAGGTGATCGTCGGGCTCAGCTTGTTTCTGACCTTTGTCGTCATGGCGCCGACCGGCGAGCGTTTGTATGTAGAGGGCGTGAGGCCCTACGCCACGGGTGTGGAAAAGGATTACACCGTGGCGTGGGAGCGTACCAAGGCCCCGCTCAAGGAGTTCATGCTCACGCAGATCGAGGCGACCGGCAACTGGTCGGGCGTGTACATGATGATGAACTATCGGGGCATCGACACGTCCGAGCCCGAGCAGCTCACCTGGGACGACGTTGACCTGCTGACGCTCATTCCCGCGTACATCCTGAGCGAGCTGAAGGTGGCCTTCCTCATGGGCTTCCGGATCTACCTGCCATTCCTCATCATCGACATGGTGATCGCGAGCCTGTTGATCTCGATGGGCATGTTGATGCTGCCTCCCGTGTTGATTTCGCTGCCCTTCAAGATCTTGCTGTTCGTACTCGTCGATGGGTGGCAGCTCATTGCCGGGACGTTGATGAACAGCATCGTCCAGCCCGAAAATGTGATGTCCGCGGCGCAGACTCTTGCGGGGGGCGGGCCTTAGTTCAGTTGGAAGGAAGGTAGATGACCAATGGAACTTGACGCCATTGATATTGTTCGATCCGCGCTGCTGGAAGCCCTGTTGATCGCCGCGCCAATTCTCGGGGCGGGCCTGATCGTGGGCTTGCTCATCTCATTGCTGCAGGCGGTGACGCAGATTCAGGAACAAACGCTGACCTTCGTGCCCAAGATCGTGGTCATGATTCTCGTCGCGGTGATGATGCTGAGCTGGATCGTCGTTCGGCTCAGCGAGTTTGCCGTGGCCATGTTCACCGCAGGGTAGGGCGTGTTGTGTGATTCAGTTTTGATACGGCAAGGATTCCGCCTTCGTGCAACCCCTTCAGGACATCTCGGCTCACCTGCCACCCGCCATGATGGTCATCTTCCGCATCGGCGGGTTGACCATCTTCGGGCCTGTCCTGGGCTCGAAAATCGTCCCGGTGCGGATGAAAGTCATGCTGTCCTTCATCATCGGGGTCGCGGTCTATCCGATGCTGAGCAGCGCGGCCCTGGTCGGGATGCCGGCGGAGATGAATCTTTTCCAACTCGCGCCCATGATCATCCTGGAGTTGCTGATCGGGCTCGCGATCGGGTATGCGGCGAGCATGCCCCTTACCGCGATGCAGACGGGTGGACTCATCATGGGCCAGCAGATGGGCCTGGGTTTCGCGCGCTTCTTCAATCCCGCCATCGACGACGAAGCGGATGTATTGGGGCAAGTCCTGTTCTTCATGGCCCTGGCCACGTTCCTCGTGATCGGCGGCCACGAATACATGCTGCTCGCGGTGCTTCGCAGTTTCGAGCATGTCCCGCTGGGCGGGTTCACCCTCGATGTCTCGTTGGTGGATCTCATCCTGGGGCTGTTGATGGCCTCGTTCGAGTTTGCCATGAGAGTCGCCATGCCCCTGCTGGCCATCGTGTTCATCGAATCGGTGGCGATGGGCTTCATCTCGAAAACCGTTCCCCAACTCAACATCCTGAGCCTGGGTTTCCCTATTCGTATTCTTGCGGGCTTCGCGATCGTCGCGTTTGGCCTAGCCGTCATGCATGACATTCTGCTTGACGAGTTCAATGACACCCTGACCACGATCTTTGATTGGATCGAATCACTCGGCGCGACTTCCTAGCGTCACCACCACACTATGGCTGAGGACTTGGGCGAAAAATCCGAAGACGCAACACCACGCAGGCTTGAAGAGGCCCGCGAGGAAGGCAACGTCCCCAAGAGCCAGGACTTTGCCGGCGCGACGATGCTCACCGTGGTCACCTTGACCGCGTGGTTTGCCACGATGTATGTGTTGGGGGAGTCCAAGCTCATCATGGGTCTGGCCCTGGGAGGCGATACGCTGGGCAATCCCATCGATCAGGGTTCACTGTG
>JAPULD010000384.1 GCA_027295365.1 Planctomycetota bacterium | reverse complement strand
TCGATCCGCTGCTCGTTCGCTCGAATCTTTGGCTGATCACGATCTGAAAAGCGTCGCCAGCCCCGATGTATTCGCGACAACGCTCCACCGCCTGCTCAAACTCTTCGCGCGTGAAATTGGAGGTCAGATTCCCGGTTGGCTGCTCAAGGGGGTCAAGGTCGATGGGACCGGCGGGGAGGGGCACGTTATGAGTCTCAAGATTCGAGACGAATTGATCCAGCTCAGCCATGCCCGAGGTGTAGGCCTCATCAACTGACTCGTACTCGTCCAGCATCACGTGCACATAGGCGTGAAGCACCTTGCTGACGTGATCGAAGACGCCCACCTGGCGATAGAGCCCGAAGTGCAGGTCGGGAAGATTTCGATCATCAGGCGGGGCGGACTCGAAAGGCAGCTTTTCCGGCTCGAAATAGCGAACGGTGTCGTACCCTGCATAGCCAACCCAGCCTCCGATAAATGGCGGGTGGTACACCATGCTCTCACGCTCATCGAACCCGGCCAGCTTCCAATTCCGGGCCAGTCGCTTGGGCACGCTCAGCGGATCATCCTCGATGGTGTCGGTCGTCTCTCCGGTGCGATGGTCGATGACCTTGACTTCATGGCCCATGGCGAGGACTTCGAGGATCGGATGGGCTCCGAGGAACGAATGCCGCCCCACGTTGTCCCCCCCCTCGATGGATTCAAGCAGAAAACTGGGAGCTGTTCGCTCGTCTGCGGAGACGAGCCGGCGATACGCCAGCACGGGCGTGAGCTGGTCGCTCATCAGTCGTCTGGACAAGGCAATGACATTGCCTCGCTTCGCCAGCTTTCCAAAGGTGTCTCGATTCATGATTGTCATGCAAAGTCCAGTCTACCCGGCAACCTCAATGGTGTGCCAAACTAGAAACAGACGCTACAATCGCTTGACCATATCAACCACGCCCATGAATGATTCCCCCACCATCCCAAGCTCCTCGAATGGCCATCGGAACGCAGTCGCCGATTTTAAGAAGATCAGCAAGGTCTACTACATGCCCGATGGTACGGTGCTGGTCGAAGCCCTCAAGGACATTGACCTGCAGATCTTCGAGGGTGAATACACCGCGATCATGGGAGCCTCGGGCTCGGGCAAGTCCACCATGATGAACATCCTGGGCTGCCTCGATCCCCCCACCTCGGGGGTGTATCTGCTCGACAAGAAGGATGTCGCCCATATGGACGACAGCGAGTTGAGCCGGGTGAGAGGCCGAAAGATCGGTTTCGTCTTTCAGGCGTTCAACCTCATCAGCGAACTGACCATCGTGGACAACGTGGAGGTGCCGCTGTTTTACCAGGGCATCCCAAAGCACGAACGCCGGGAACAGGCCATTGAAACGCTCAAGATCGTCGGCTTGGGCGATCGCCTCACGCATCGGCCAAAGGAGCTTTCGGGAGGCCAGCAACAACGGGTGGCGGTGGCCCGGGCCCTCGTGACGAATCCCTCGATCATCATGGCCGACGAACCCACTGGCAATCTGGACACGAAAACGGGGGTCGAGATCCTCGAATTGATCGACCAACTGCATGCCCAAGGCATCACCATCATCATGGTGACGCATGACCAAAGGGTCGCGGACCGGTGCGAGCGGATCATCTGGCTTGAGGATGGCGTGGTTGGCTCCGACACCCGAAAGGGCGTGCCAACCAATGCGACTTCCTGATCGAAAACAGAAAACTGAAATGATAAAAACAGAATTAGGCTTTCGGAGCCAATTTTGTTAGCCCGGCGTTGATCGCGTACCGACATTCGTGAACATCATTGCAGCCACTGCCCCCCGTCGGTCGAACAACCTGACGGGTAAGTCCTTTCTGTTTTCAACATTTCTGTTTTCTGTTTTCCTCCCCCCATGCGAATCCTCGGCATCGATCCCGGCCTTCGACTGACCGGCTATGGTTGTGTCGATCTAAGGGATGATGAAGTGGAACCGACGCTGGTCGAGGCCGGCGTCCTGAGGCTCGACGCCACGCAATCGATCGCGTTTCGCCTGCACCAACTCCATGTGGACCTGACGCAGGTGATCGAAGAACTGTCGCCCGACCTGATGGTCGTGGAGAAGCTCTTCTCGCATTACAAGCACGTCCAGACGTCAATTCTCATGGGCCATGCACGAGGGGTCATCCTCCTCGCAGGACAGGCCAAGGGCGTTGAGATTGATGAACTTTCCGCGACGGAAGTCAAAAAGGCGATCAGCGGACATGGCCACGCCACCAAGCAGCAGATGCAGACGGCGGTGATGACCCAATGTGGCCTGAGCGAACCGCCCAGCCCCCCCGACGTGGCGGACGCAATTGCAATTGCTTTGTGTGCGGCGAGGCGGATACAGGTAAACAGCTGACGCCCGGTTTGGTACACTTGAGTGATGAAGCTTCCAATCCAAAGCATAATTTGTCTGTTGATCGGCGCAATCGTCACGGTGCTGGTCGCCTGGGCCTGTGCGTTCTGGTCTACCAAAAATGGAGTAAGTTTCAATCTTGAGACGATAAAACCCTTCGTTGGAAAAATGGAAACCCCAGGTTCGGGAATCGATGCGTACTTCGCTTACACCTCTCACGGTTTCGGAGTCCACCTCACAAATATCTCCAACTACATAAGCTTTACCTATCCATCCTCGAAAAAAACACCTGAAATAA
>JAPULD010000383.1 GCA_027295365.1 Planctomycetota bacterium | reverse complement strand
GAGGTTGCCGGCTTCGTACTGGTCGACGCCGCCCTCTTCGTTGAGGATCATCCACTCGTCGTTCGAGGCCTGCTCATCACCCAGCAGCGGGTAATCGTTGAACTCGGCGACGTAGATGTTGTCCTTGGTCGGGTCGCCCTGATCCGTCGGCGAATAGACGACCAACTGCGGGAAGAAGCTCACGAGCGAGGAGGTGGAGTTGTCCGTGAGGACGATGTTGCCCACCCACTGGTTTCGGGGGCCGTGCAGTTCGAGGGTCTGCGAGAACTTGTAGTTGTCGGTGTCGAATTCACCGTTCTCGGTGCCACGGGTGCCGATCATGACGCTTTCGAATGATTCGGCGGTGGTGGTACGCCACTTATTGCTCCAACGCTTGCCGACGAGGGCCATATGCATGTAGGAGGTGTTGGCGCCCTGGGTGACGTCCTGGGTCAGATCGATGTTGAAATCGGGATCCCAGTATTGATCGACCGAGGGGTCATAGGCGTCAAAGTTGTAGTTGAAGTACTCTCGGACGAAGGGATTGACTTCGGTGGGTCCGATGAGGATGCTGGTGCCGAAGTATTCGGCGGCGACCATGTAGGAGTACAGGGCGGCCGAGTGGTTTTGCTCATAGTCGTGGGGTCCGACGCCGGGCACTTCCTGCTGCAGGTAGGGATCCTCGAGCCGGTCGACGAGACCGGGGGTGGGGAGCCTTTCCTTGTTGTCATTGGCCCAAACCAGCATTGCCTGATGGATCTGCTTGATCTGGGTTTTGTCCTTGAGTGAGCGAGCATTTTGCTGTGCCTTAGCCAACGCCGGGAGGAGCAGGCCGATGAGCAGCGCGATGATCGCGATCACCACAAGGAGCTCGATCAGGGTAAAGCCTTTTCGTTGCTTCATTGTGTTTCGATCTCCGATGGGAAAAAGAATGAAGGGGGAATGAATGCGGTAAAAACACACACACGATGAACTGTGTGGACTCGTTGTGAAACGAAGCCCACACAGGCTCAGAAACGTCACGTTTGGGGGGTAAACAAGTCTTTCAAGTCCTCAAAGAGCTGCTTCTACAAACTCACACTGATGAACACACCACGAGGTATGTAGCGTCCTATCGAAGCGGCCATTACTGATGAGGATCCATCATTCGTACTTGGGACCCTCATAAAGGTCGGTTCACCCTTCAATCCCATGGCACCTTGATCAGGCAACAGCAACACATGCAGAATCAACCTGCTGGTGGACCTGTCTTCCTTGACATGGAACCCTGGATTTAGGGGGGAGCTTCAAATTGTCGACCCATGCGGCGGGGACAATGTGCCGGGTGAACGGCGAATGATGGCAGTTTTCTCAAACCGTATGTAGGGTATAACCCTTTTGCCGCAAACAAGTCATGTTGGCTTCCTATGCCAACACTCCCAACATACAGCGACTTGGATGCGCGTCAAGAAATAAATTAGTGAGTTCAACAAGAAAATCGGACTTCACCGCGAACAACGAAAGATAGACCCCATGAGCACCGTACAAGAGCGACTCCATGACCTGAATCTCACCTTGCCTAAAGCCCCATTGCCGGTGGCGGCTTACGTTCCGGCGGTTAAAACAGGCAATCTGATCTTTGTCAGTGGGCAAGTGCCGTTCAAAGATGGGACATTGATCGCCCAAGGCCCGGTCCCGTCCTCCACGAGTCTCGATTTGGCCCAGGAAGCTGCTCGGCAGTGCATTTTGAACGCCCTGGCAGTGCTTGGGGGGGCTCTGGATGGAAATCTGGACAAGATCACGCAAATCGTCAGAGTCGGGATCTTCGTCTACTCCGACCCCGATTTCACGGACCAGCCCAAGGTCGGGAACGGGGCCAGCGAACTCCTGGTCGAGATTTTTGGTGAGGCTGGGCGTCATGCCAGAGCTGCGGTCGGCTCGGTGGCCCTTCCCCTCGGAGCGTCGGTGGAAGTGGAAATGGTGGTGGAAGTCAAAGACTGATCGATCGTGACAGTCAGTCCTTCAATGGGTCGAAAACCTCTTCGACGGTGGTCGCGGTCGAACCGATGCTGATGGTCAGCCAGGCATCCCAGGAGGCTTCATTGCCCTCTGGATGGGTGAATTCAGCCGCGAAGATGTTGTCGGGATGATCCAAATCCTCGTTTTCAAACCGGAATCGGACCATATCTGAAAAAAAACGATATCACGGATGTGGTGCTGTTGTCGGCCAGTGCGAGATACCCGATCCATTGGTCGCGAGGACCATGGAACTCCAGAGTCGGTGAGCGGAAGTAGTTTTCCGTGTCGTATTCACCATTTTTCGTGCCTCGGTTGCCAAGTACCGGGGTGGCGGGATTGGCATCGGATCGCCAGTTTCTCGACCAACGATCGCCACAAAGCGAGAGATGGGCGTAGGAGACGTTGGAACCGATGGCATGATCACCAACGTGGGCCTTGAATTCAGGATCCCAGAATGAGCCTTCGGATGGTTGATAGGCGTCGAAGTTGTAATCCACGGCCTCTCGGATACCAGAGCTGTTTTCTACGGGACTGATGAGCAAATCAGTTCCGAAGTACTCCATGGCGATCATCGATGAATATAAGGAACTTGTGTGATTCTGGCTGTGGTCATGAGGGTCAGCCCCTTGCATGAACTCGGATTCAACCGGAAAAGGGGCACTCAACAATCCTGGAGTGGGAAGCCGACCATTGTTGAAATCGGCGAAAATCAGCATCGCTTGATGAATTAGCTTGATTTGCGTTTTTTCTTTGAGAGGCCGATTTATAGTGCTTGCCGAAAATGGCGGGAACTGAGTAAGCGCAATCACGCCAAAAATGACCAAGCAAACTAAGACAACTACCAATTCGGTAGAAGTGAAAGCTCTACTTGCCCGGTTACTTTTCATATTGATTGAAGCGAGAAATCCAGCCAGATCACGCCATCGCCGGCTGATTGCTCTTGAGAATCGCCTGAGCTCGATCCCAATCAGCCAGGAATGCCTCAAGACCTGAGGCGGTCAGGGGATGCTTCATGAATTGCTGAATGACCTTCAATGGCACCGTGGCGACGTCTGATCCGATCATCGCGGCCTGAACCATGTGCAGGGGATGGCGAATCGAGGCCGAGAGAATCTTGGTCTGGTAGCCGTAGTTGTCGTAGACCTGACGGATCTGCTGGATGAGTTCCATGCCATCGCCCCCGATGTCGTCGATGCGGCCCAGGAATGGGCTCACCAGGAAGGCCCCGGCCTTGGCGACCATCAAGGCCTGAAGAGGCTGAAAACACAGCGTCATGTTCGTCTTGATCCCCTCGTCGGAGAGGGTTTTGCAGGCCTTGAGGCCCTCGGTGATGCAGGGCAGCTTGATGACGATGTTCTTGGCGATTTTCGTCAGTTCCATGGCCTCGGCGATCATGCCATCGTGCTCAATCGAGACGACTTCGGCGCTGACCGGGCCATCGACCACCTCGCATATTTCGCTCAGGCGATCGTGGAAGTCCACGCCTTCCTTGGCAACGAGGCTGGGATTGGTGGTAACGCCATCAAGAATGCCATAACTGGCGGCTTCCTTGATGTCGTCGAGGTTTGCGGTATCGATGTAGATGTCCATAGTCATATGTTATGGCAGCATGGACCGAAAAGTGAAAACAACGATCCCCTCTCTGGACAGGAAATCCCCGTTGAGAAAGATCATGCAAGGTCAGGATTGAAGTGTAAATGCCCCTCAGCGAGTCGAAAGGAAGATCGCGATGAGGACGATATTGACGAGCAGGCTGATGCCAAAAATGATCGGAAACAAGTAGGACTTGAACTCATCCCATTTCGCGGTCTTTTCCAAATCCTTTTTGACGATCTCGAGTTCCGCTTCTCCGGTCAACGCTCCCGAGACGGTGGCCAGATCGAGTTCCTGATGGGCAAAGAATGGAGGCTCGCCAACCGAGATCAGTTCCAGGTCGTGCAGCAAATCCGCAGCACTGAGGTAGCGATTCTTGGGACTCTTGGCCAGCATCATTTCCAGAACCTGAGCGCACCCCGACGACAAGTCCGGATTCCGGTGGTCGGGGGGGACCAGTTCACTCTTGAGATGTTTATGCATCACCTCGGTGGGATTCTTTCCACTGAACGGGACACGTCCCGTGACCATGTGATAGAAAGTGCATCCAAGTCCATACAGGTCGGCTCCGGGGCCGATCTTGACATCGCCCCGGATCTGCTCGGGACTGATGTAATAGGGGGTTCCGTAGGCTCGACCTGCTTCTGCCTCGGCAGCATCCTTGTCGCTCATCGCCCTGGCCAATCCAAGGTCGCATAGCTTCACAATGCCATCCTTGTCCACCATGATGTT
>JAPULD010000382.1 GCA_027295365.1 Planctomycetota bacterium | reverse complement strand
GCAATCATCCGGCTCGAGCACCTTGGTATCAATGTTGCGCAATCCGCCGTGGAGCCTCAACGTGGGCTTCCGGCCAACGCATAAGTGGATATCCGAAGCTCCGGAGCGAATGACGGTGTCTAACAGGCGATCAATCTGAATGGTTGACATGTGGCGTATTTCTTTCGCGTATAAACTTCGAGACCATTCTCCACTCAGACGGCGTCAATATCAACATTATCATCCGTCAAGGACTCGGCCTGGGCGTGTTTGGCTATCTCTTCAGGCGTCGTGTCGCCCCGGAGGACCTTGACGGCACCATCCTGGACGAGCGTCCGCATGCCTCCACGAATGGCGGCTTCCCGGATCTTCTCGATCGGCACCTGGTTTTGGCCCATCTCACGGATTTCGGTGTTCATCTTCATCAATTCAAAGACGGCTTTCCGTCCCCTGAAACCGACATTACCGCATTTCGTGCAGCTGCCAGGCTTCGAAATATTACCCTTGGCCACATCCTCTTCATCAATGGCAATGAGCTTAAGCATTCGTTTATCCGGATTCGGATCACGTACCTTGCATTCAGCACACAGCATCCGGATCAGGCGCTGTGCCATGATCGCCTGGATGGAACTGGCAACCAGGTAAGGCTTGACCCCCATGTCGATCAAACGAGTGATCGCTGACGGCGCATCGTTGGTATGTAAGGTGGAGAAGACCAGGTGACCCGTCAAGGCGGCTTGAATGGCGATTTCCGCGACCTCTCGGTCACGAATTTCACCGATCAGCACGATATTCGGGGCCTGACGAAGCATGGATCTCAGAATGATCTGGAATGTGAGACCGATCGACTCACGAACCTGGCATTGATTGACGCCGGTAAAACTGTATTCAACCGGATCCTCGGCGGTGATGATCTTCCGGTCGGGACGATTAAGCACATCGAGGGCGGAGTACAGTGTCGTCGTCTTGCCCGAACCGGTGGGGCCAGTCACGAGGAAAATGCCATTGGGTCTACGGATGATGCTGTTGAACAGGTCCAGGTTGTCAGGCTCGAAGCCCAGGTTGGGAAGACCGATCTTGACTGAGTCAGGCCTGAGAATACGCAGGACGACCGATTCGCCGTGATAGGCGGGGCAGACACTGACACGAAAATCGATGGTCTCACCATCGACGGGAAGCTTGATACGACCGTCCTGAGGAATTCGTTTCTCAGCGATATTGACGCCCGCCATCAGTTTCAAGCGGGCCAGAACCGCCGCCTGCATTCGCTTGGGCAGGTTGTCGCGAACATGGCAGACGCCGTCGATGCGATAGCGCAGCATGACACGGTCGGACATCGGTTCGATGTGGATGTCCGAGGCACGGGTGCGTACCGCCTCGGTGATAATGCGATGTACAAGACGGATCACCGGAGCCTGCTCACCCTCGGCCACGTCGATCGAGGCGTCCACGGACGAGTCCACAGACTTGTCCATGGTCACATCCACGGATTCAGTCACCAGCGACTCATCGGAGAACATGCTGGCAGCACCACTGTTGGCGTCGATGAATCCCTTGATCGAGCCCTTGGGGGCGATCACGGTATCCACTTCGCAATTCAGGCGAAAACGCAAGAGGTCCAGCAATTCCAGATCCATCGGATCGTGAATGATGAGCTTCATGCGGCCATTGGACTTGCTCAGCGGGAGCACCAGGTGCTTCTTGACCACTTCATCCGGCACCAGCGAGGTATCGACCGCTTCGGCCAAGTTGTGATCATCGAGATCGTAATAGTCCATTTCAAACTGAATCGCCAACGCCTTGGCGATATCAGTTTCCTTGCAAAGCCCCGCTTCGAGGAGGGCTTCACCGATTCGCTTGCCACTGCCCTTGCCAATGCTCAGGGCCTGGGTGACTTGTGACTTATCGATCGAACCCTGCTCGATCAGGATTTCACCGAGATTCTTTCTTACTCTTCGTGCCATGTTGCCTTCAAAATTCCAAGAGTCGCCGATTCGGCCCTCAGCGTCGTGAGATGGGGAAACAGATTAGTATTGTAGCGACCAGCCTGCAGTGCAACCCTTCGTTTCGGTTCCCGAATGCTGGATTGGTTCTTCTAGACCTCGTGATCACCACTTACGCCCTATTTCAACATGCCCGAAACGCCATCACCACGCTTGTCGATACTTATCACCGCCGGCCCGACCCATGAACCCATCGATCAGGTCCGGTATCTGGGCAATCGATCGTCCGGTCGGCTCGGCTTGGCGATGGCTGAGGAGGCGGCACGGCGGGGACATGACACCATGCTGCTCCTGGGCCCCACACCGATGAGTCCCACTGAAACTACGCACATTGCCCTCGAGCGGTTCCGTACCACTGACGATCTGCAGTCATTGCTCAGAGCGCACTGGCCACGGTTTGACGTTTTGATCATGGCCGCGGCAGTTTCTGATTTTCGCCCAAAATTCCCGATGGTGGATGGGAAAATCCATCGTTTGGCGTCCGGTCTGACCCTTGATCTGGAGCCCACTCCCGATCTATTGACTGATCTGGCCAGTCTGACCAGGGTAAATCAGACCATCGTTGGTTTTGCCCTGGAAGAGGAATCAGGGCTCGTACCTGCCGCCCTTGAAAAGATGGATCGCAAGAAGCTGGATGCGATCGTGGCCAATCCACTACAAACGATGGATTCCCAGACCATCGATGCGACGCTGCTGTACCAAGGGGGTCGCCGCGAGATCGCCCCACGTGGCATGCCCAAGGAGTCGTTCGCCTCGTGGCTGCTTGATCGAATTGAGACAATTCAGTTGAAAAAGCAACGAGAGATCGGATTGGGGTGAAAAAGATTCGTCATTCAGACGTTTCTCATGTGAAAAGGCCTGAACCACTCCGTTCCTGAAAGTGATAGTCAACCAACACACTTTTCCCCGAGGAGCTTCACATGAAACGAACCACCCTATTGAGCCTGCTGGTGCTGTCCGCCATCTTGATTCCCGCACTTGTTTCCACCCCAACCGTGCTTGGTCAGGAAAGCTCCCAAGCACCCCGCAAGAGCGTCAAGACCTTCAATCTGGATTTCAAAGGCGGCAGCGTCCAGTCGTATGTCGAGGCGATTCTTCGAGTCTACGAAAACGCCAACATCATCGTGATGCCTGAAGCATCGGGCATTTCGGTTCCCCCTTTCAAGTTGAATACAGTCAGCCTGAATACCGCCATGGACTTGCTGGACAATCGGGTCACGCACATCGGAGGCCAGGTGTACCAACTCAAAGTGGAGATGATTTCAGGGCGCCAAAGGAACCATAATTCCAAAAACGTCTATACCATCTCGGCCAATTTCGATCCCCAGCCCATGGACATTCAGGTGCATTCCGTCCTGGCGATTCTTGGCGATGACTTTTCAAGCGATGATCTCATGACGGCCATCGAGTCCACACTGGAAATTCTTCCCGACGAATACACCCCGGCCCAGATTCGTTTTCACGCAAAAACCGGCATCCTCATCATCAGGGCGCACCCTCGACAGGTTCATCTCGTCCAGAATGTCCTCTCTGAACTCCAGTCCAGCGCCGAGCGGAAAAGAAACCAGGCAATTCAAAAATCCAGGCAGGACGAGAAACTACAAGAAGCGGGTCACCTGTTGCTAATCAACGTCGAGCAACGTGATTCTATCCTCACCCTGAAAACGGAAGTCACCAGCCTGGAAAAGCGAAACACAATCCTGGATCAGGAAAACCAGCGCTGTCGAGATGAAATCGTCAAGTTCCATGAGATGATTCGAATTCTCCAGAATGAACGTGCCGATTTGCAGTCCAAATTCGCCGAACTCCAGGGGGTGAGAGACAAGCAGCGCTAAATTTCACCCATGGTCTCGAAACAACATCGAGCAAACTCGAGTGCCCAAGCCCTGCATATCCCGAACCGTCGAATCCGAAACGACGGCCATCGCCTCGGGTGATCCCGAGGCGTTTGCCCGTTTCTACGATGCATGGTTCGATCGGGCGTTTGCCGAGGCGAGGCATTGCACGCATCGTGATGACGAATTCTGCCTGGATGTGGTTCAAGACGCCATGCTTAAAGTCATCAAGTCCATGAAGCCTTTGCCGAACGAGGCCGCCCTGAATCGATGGATTCGGGTCGTCATTCGCTCGTGCGCGTACGACCGGCTTCGAGCGGACATCAGCAGAAAACGACGTGAGAACGACGCCTCGTCATCATTCGAATCGAAAGAATCAAGCCGCCCCCCTCAGGAGCAGCTTGCGTGGCTGCATGAACAGCTCGAACTACT
>JAPULD010000381.1 GCA_027295365.1 Planctomycetota bacterium | reverse complement strand
TCTGCTCCGGCTTCAATGGCGACTTGGGCCAATTCCACGGAAGTGATGCCACAGATCTTCAGCAGGGGCCGAGGAAGCGTCCGGGGGTCGATCATGTCGAAAGTTCCGAGAGCAATTGATCGGCCAGGGAGATCTGGGCTGCATCCCGGAGTTTCTGCTTGGCTGTCTCGATGAGTTCCTTGGCGCGTTTGGGGCGGTTGAGTTGCCGCGCGTAGATGAGCCCCAGGAGGAGGTTGACCTCGCCGCCCTTGGAACTCCCGGGGTAGCTGTCGAGCATCAGTTCATAGGCCGCGGCGGCGTTGGTGTGATCGCCATCCTTGTAAAGCTGGTTGGCCATGTCCATCTGACGCGATTCCGAAAAGACGGTGTTGGGTGCCTCGTTCAGCAAGTCGCGGTATTTCTCCGAGGCCAGCTGAAGCTGGTGATCATCGAGCAGACGCGTGATCTCAAGCCTCTTCTCGGCCTGCTTCTTTTCATTCTCGCTCAATACGACGGCTTTCCTCGGGGCCTTGGGGACAGGGTTTTTTGAATCAAGGTGAGGCTTGTCCCACATCGCCCCCCGGCTCTGCTTCTGAGCTTCCCGAAAGGCCGCCCTTCGACGCGTCTGTTTGAAGATATAGAAGACGTCGAACTCGTCATGCTTGATCACGCGCGTGGCCAGCAACGTGAAGGCGACGCCGAATCCGTAGACGTAGCCTCCGAGGTGCGCCATGTTGGCAATGTTGTTCTTACTGGTGCCCATCCAGTCGCCGAATTGACCGAGCAAGTCCATTGCGAAACGAAATCCAATAAACCAGAGGCTGGGGATCGAGTAGACACCAATGATGAAGAAGAAAAAGAGAATCTTGATGCGACTGCGTGGAAACAGCGCCAGGAACGCGCCGGTCAGTCCGGCGATTGAACCACTGGCCCCGATGATTTTTCCGTCGCTGACCATGGTATGGGCGAGAGCAGCGAAGACACCAGCCATCAAGTAGAAGATCAGATAGCCCGGGCGAGTCATGCGATCCTCGACGGCGCACCCGAATACCCAAAGAAAGAGCATGTTTCCCGCCAGATGAAAAATTCCAGTGGGATCATGGAGAAACTGGTAGGTGATGAGCTGCCAGGCGTGGGGCTGCTTTTCCCAGAATCGTCCAGCTTCAATGAATCGTTCAATATCAAAGAGCTCAAAATAGTGGCCCGCCGCCCCGATGAGATACACCAGGAGATTGATGATGATGAGGCCTTCGGTCACCACGGGGCGGCGCTTGGTCTGTCGATCTGTACGAAGGGGGAGAAACATGGAGGCACTAGTGTAGGCGACAAAGCCCCCGCCATGGCAATGCCAGGGAGGCTGCACCATCAGATTCCAATGTTTCAAAAGAACGGGTAAATGAACGGTGCGATCGCGGAACTGCTCATGAGAACCAGCATGCCCACCAGTAACAGCACCGCAATGATGGGAAGCAACCACCATTTCTTGTTGTACAACAGGAATGCCTTGAATTCCGAGACCAAACCCGCTTGTCGCTGTTCGGCCTGCCGGGCAAATTCCGTTTCGGGTTTGTCGTGTGGTTCGGGCATCGAGGCATATCCTAGGCTTGACTCGCGTATGGGACAGAAGACGCTCTGCCTCTCGGTAATAGCAATTAGAACTGTCTGAAGTATCGATCCGATGAGGAGGGGGCTTGACGCTCAATCCAATAGGTCGTGGCCTGGGGATCGATTTTTCGTCTCAGGGGGTCGTGGCCCCAGACGCGGAGTAGCAACCCGATCGGGGTGATGAGGAGGTAGTAGACGAGTCCCAGCACGAGGTGAGTGACCGTCCACCCGATGGGGAAAACTGCAAACATCCAGCCGACGTAGATCGGACGCATCAGCGCCGGTTTCCAACTCCCCAAGATGGCAATGAGCAGAGACATCCCGATGATCGAATTCGAGGCGGCCATCGAACTGAATCGTCTCCAGAGGATCAAGGCGATGATCACGAAGAAGATCAACTGCAACGCCGCGAATATTCGCAGGTCTTTGGAACTTGGGTTGGTGTTGATGGCGGTCATGGGGGGAAGGTTTCAGGTGGCAGTTAGCAGGTTATTGTTCTTTTCCTATTGCCTATTGCCTCTCTCTAATCCAATTCAAACTTTGCGAGGTACTCATCCAACTCGTGTTCCTGGGCGTCGGGCTGATCTCGCTTCAGTAACAGGCAATGCTCCATCACAAGTACATCCATGTTCGTCGCCATGAAGCAGCGGTAGGCGTCTTCGGGGGTGCACACGATCGGTTCACCTCGGACATTGAAGCTGGTGTTGATGACCAGGGGCGTACCGGTCCGTTCATTGAACGCCTTGAGCAACGTGTAGTACAGGCCATGCCTTTGGGCATCGACAGTCTGCAGACGCGCGGAGTGATCGACATGGGTGATCGCAGGGACGCAGGAGCGTGTAACGTTGAGCTTGTCGAGCCCCTTGAGTTCAGACGCCTTCTCATCGAGATCGCAACGCTTGGATTCCAGAACGTCAGCGACCAGCAGCATGTAGGGGCTGTCCGATTCGGGGGGCATATCGAAAAAGTCCGCCGCGCCTTCCTGCAGCACTGAAGGGGCGAAGGGGCGAAATGACTCGCGGAACTTGATCTTCAGGTTCATCACCGACTGCATCTGCTTGCTGCGGGCATCGCCCAGGATGCTCCGCGCCCCTAGGGCCCGGGGGCCGAACTCCATCCGCCCCTGGAACCAGCCCACGACGTGACCTGTGTCGATCAGGGCCGCCACTTTCTCGCACAGTTTCTCTTCATCGTCGATCACCTCGTGCGGCGCATTGATGGCGTTCAGATACGAGAGGATCTGGTCGTCCGAGAATTGAGGCCCGAGATACGAGGCGGTCTGGCCATCGGGTTTCCTGATCGAGCGTGGTTGTTCGAGGAGTTGATGCCAGATGAACTGGGCGACTCCAAGAGCCCCGCCTGCATCGCCTGCGGCCGGTTGGATCCAAAGATTCTCGAATGGCCCCTCGCGTAGTATCCGCCCATTGGCCACGCAATTCAGGGCCACGCCTCCCGCCATGCATAGCGATTTCATGTTCGTCCGCTCATGCACATGGCGGACGATGCGAAGCAGGATTTCCTCGGTGACCATCTGGACAGATGCCGCGAGATCCATCTCTCGTTGCGTGAGTTTCGATTCGGGCGTGCGGCGGGGACCGTCAAACAGTCGGTCGAATTTTCGCGAAGTCATGGTCAGGCCCTGGGCGTAGTTGAAGTAGGACATGTCCATCTGAAACGACCCGTCCGCCTTGAGGTCGAGAAGCTTTTCGAGAATGCGGTCGGCATAGACCGGCTCGCCATAGGGGGCAAGACCCATGAGCTTGTATTCCCCCGAGTTGACTTTGAAGCCGCAGAAATACGTGAATGCGGTATACAGCATGCCCAGCGAATGAGGGAAATGCATTTCATGGCTCAACTCGATGCGGTTGCCCCGCCCAATCCCGAAACTTGCAGTCGCCCATTCCCCGACCCCATCGACAGTCAGGATCGCGGCTTCCTCGAATGGGGAGGGAAAGAAGGCGCTGGCCGCATGTGATTCGTGATGTTCGCAAAAGACGATGCGTTTTCGATACGCCCCACCCAATGATTTTCGAATCTTTCGAGGCAGATGAAGTTTGAGTTTGAGCCACTGGGGCATCGACGTGTAGAAAGAGGGGAGACCCGCCGGGGCGTAAGCGAGATAGGTCTCCAGCAACCGATCAAACTTCATCAAGGGTTTGTCGTAGAAACCGACGTAGTCCAACTGGCTTGGCGTCAGGTCGGCTTCAGCCAGACAATATTCAATCGCGTTGATCGGCAAGTCGGGATCATGCTTGATTCTCGTGAAGCGCTCTTCCTGGGCCGCCGCGATGATCTCGCCATCGCGGATCAGGACCGCCGCGGAGTCGTGGTAAAACGCGGATATGCCGAGAATGGCGGTCATGACGAGGGAATGGTTCCGGGGGGTTATTGGTCCTGAGGATTGGATTCAGGGGGATTGCGTACTAGGGAATTCGACAGTGGTTTCCGCATCATCGACCATTCATATGGTTGCGTCTACAAGAAATCGATTGAGCTCGATGTGAAGATGCCTTAGGATCAACCCGGCCACGTCGCTGCGTGTTCTTGCCTGGACGGCATTTCTTGTTGGCGAGATCAAATGACGGATTCTAAGACGCAATCACCGCCCCAGATCAAGCTGTCGCTGACGCGAAAGCTCGCGTTTTCATTGGTGACGGTGCTTCTCTTTTTCACGATCCTCGAGGTTGGCTTGAGGGTCGCGGGGCTGGGTGAAGCCCAGGTCATTGGCGAACTGCATTTCGGATACAACACGGGCGTTCCAAAATTCGACGAGGACGGCATCGAGCAGGAGGGGGAACCCTACAACCTGCCTCTGTTCGAAGAAGATGACGAGTTGTTCTGGAAGCCGATCGGCCCGACCCGATTCACGGGCATGCATGGCTTTCGCAGGCCTGAGCCCCAGACCAAGAGCAAGCCCAGCGACACGTTTCGTTTCGTCGTGCTTGGCGATTCATGCAGCTTTCTGGGCAAGTCGCCCTATCCCAACGAGTATGCCAGGCTCCTCTCTGAAAGAATCGGGAGCCCCGTCGATTTCGCCAACGTCAGTTGCCCGGGGTATACCACCTACCAGGGACGTCTCCTGGTCGATTCGATTTGGGAATGGAACCCTGATCTGCTCATTGTCTACTTCGGCTGGACCGACCATAGGAACTCGCGCA
>JAPULD010000380.1 GCA_027295365.1 Planctomycetota bacterium | reverse complement strand
CGATCAGCCCCTGGAATCGGTGATCGACACCGTGGAAACCATGCTGGGTGAAATGAAGGACGAGGGGTTCATCCCCCCCGGGATCTCGACTCGATTCGCCGGCACCGCCAGCAAGCTGCAATCCGTCCAGCGGGTCCTGTTTGGCGACGGGACCATCATCGGTACGCTGGGCAGCTCGATGATTCTGGCCTTGATCGTGGTTTACCTGCTCATGTGCGTGCTCTTCCAGAGCTTCAGTTATCCCTTGGTGATCATGTTCAGCGTACCTTTGGCCACGTTGGGCGGATTCATGGCCTTGTATGCCGTGTTTATCTGGAGCCAGGCCAATCGTTACATCCCCGAGCAGAAGCTCGACATCCTCACCATGCTGGGCTTCGTCATCCTGATCGGGGTCGTGGTGAACAACGCGATCCTCATCGTTCACCAGACCTTGAATTTTCTGAAAGGGGCTCGTGATGACGATGGCGACTTCGAGGGCGAGATGACGCCCCGGAGAGCGATCGCCGAATCGGTACGCACCCGCGTGAGGCCCATTTTCATGAGCATGTTGACTTCGGTCGGGGGCATGTTGCCTCTGGTGCTCGCCCCGGGGGCGGGATCGGAACTCTATCGAGGTCTGGGCAGCGTCGTGGTGGGAGGATTGCTCGTTTCCACGTTTTTCACGCTGCTGTTGGTGCCGCTCATGTTGAGTCTGGTGTTCGACCTGAGCAAGACTCAGTGGACCACGTCGCCCAGGCCTGAAGTGAAGCCCGAAACCGTCAGCGCTGGTGGTGAACTGGCGACGGCTCCGGGAAAGTGATCGCCAGCCCCACGAAGTTTTTCATTCAAACCCTGTGATGTTCCGCTCAAAGCCAATGTGCAAATATCAAAGGGAATGATTGCCGGTTTTCGGGAAAATCGTCTTCAAAAACGTCTTGGAATTGCCCCCCGGGCCGCCTTCGCTATGCTGTTCCCTTCTTCATACGAAATTGGCGTCAAGGAGTGACTCCATGTCCCAGGCGGACCTCCACCTTCCCCAACAAAGCAGATTTACGGAAACGTCCCGCCGCGACAAGTGGTGGCTGGTGCCCTTGCTGACATTCCTTGGGCTTTTTGGGTTCGTCGTCTATTCGACCTGGGCGGCGTGGCAAGGCGCCAACTACGAATTTGACGCGTATCTGTCGCCCATGTACTCGCCTCTGCTCTTCGAGGCGGGGACGAATGCGGCGAAGGAATGGCATCTTGCACATGGGTCGCACCACGCCTTGTTCGGTCCCTGGCCAAGCTGGTTGGGTTGGATGCCGGCGTGGATGCCCATGTCCCCCGCATTCTTCATCCTGATCTTCCCGGGCGGGTTCCGTCTGACCTGCTACTACTACCGTGGTGCATACTACAAGGCCTTCTGGGCGGATCCGCTGACGTGTTCCGTGGGAGAGCCCAGGAAAAAATACCTGGGCGAACAGACCTGGCCCCTCATTGCCCAGAACATCCATCGATATTTTCTCTATGCAGCCATCCTCTTTATTGGCGTCCTGACCTTCGATGCCTTCCGAGGCATGTACTACAGTGAAGATTGGCAGGGCAAGGTGGTCTTTGGTGAAGGCGGCGCGGGGTTTGGCATCGGCATCGGCTCCCTTGTGCTCATTATCAATGTCTTTCTGCTGGGGGGCTACACCTTCGGCTGCCACTCCCTTCGCCACCTCATTGGCGGAAAGTACAACCTCTTTTCCCGGCACCCCAAACGCAAGGTGGCGTATGAGTGCGTGAGCTGCCTGAACGCACAGCACATGCTTTGGGCATGGTGCAGCTTGTTCTGGGTTGGATTCACTGATTTCTATATTCGCATGTGTGCTTCCGGTGTTTTCACCGATGTGAGACTCTTCTGATATGACCCAGTACCAGACCCACGAACACGACGTCATCGTCATCGGGGCCGGCGGGGCCGGACTCCGGGCCGCGATCGAAGCCTCGGGCTTGGGATGCACCGTCGCGCTGATCTGCAAGTCCCTCCTGGGCAAGGCGCACACCGTCATGGCCGAAGGTGGCATGGCCGCGGCCATGGCCAACGTCGACGAGCGCGATGGCTGGACAACCCACTTCGCCGACACCATGCGAGGCGGCCAATACCTCAACAACTGGCGGATGGCCGAACTGCACGCCCAGCAGGCTCCCGACCGGGTGCGCGAACTCGAGGAATGGGGGGCGGTGTTCGACCGCACCAAGGAAGGTAAGATCAACCAGCGGAACTTTGGTGGTCATGCCTATCCCCGTCTCGCTCACGTTGGCGACCGCACCGGGCTGGAGATGATCCGCACGTTGCAGGACCATGGCATCCACCAGGGCATCGACGTATCGATGGAGTTCACGGTCACGAAGTTGTTCAAGGATGGCGATCGCGTCGCGGGTTGTTTCGCATACGAGCGTGAGAAGGGACGATTCCATCTCTTCAAGGCCAAGGCGATCGTGATGGCTACGGGAGGCGTGGGCCGCGCATTCAAGATTACTTCCAACAGTTGGGAATACACGGGGGATGGCCAGACGCTGGCCTTCGATATCGGGGCGGCTCTCAAGGACATGGAGTTCGTCCAGTTTCATCCCACGGGGATGGTCTGGCCTCCATCGGTTAGGGGCATTCTCGTCACCGAAGGCGTCCGGGGCGAGGGCGGCGTCCTCACCAACAAAGATGGCCATCGATTTATGTTCGATGGGATTCCAGATCTCTACATCAACCAGACCGCCAAGGATCCCGATGAGGGTTGGCGTTACGTGATCGGCGATCGCGATGCCCATCGTCCGCCAGAACTTCTCACCCGGGACCATGTCGCGCGTAAAATCGTCGAGCAGGTCAAGTCGGGCAAGGGCAGCCCCCACGGTGGCGTCTATCTCGATATCGCCTGGATCAAGGAAAAACTTCCCGATGGCGAAGCCCACATCAAGCGCAAGCTCCCCTCGATGTATCACCAGTTCAAGGAACTGGCGGGCGTGGACATCACCAAGGAGAAGATGGAAGTCGGCCCCACCACGCACTATGCCATGGGCGGGATCGACGTTGATGGCGAAACCCAGATGACCAACGTGCCGGGGCTCTTCGCCGCGGGTGAATGTGCCGCGGGCCTACACGGCGCGAACCGCCTGGGCGGCAATTCGCTCTCCGATCTCGTGGTGTTTGGCAAGATCGCCGGTGAGCACGCCTCGAAATTCGCCAAGGAGAACGCCGCCGCCGACATTTCCGAGGAGGCGGTCGAGCAAGCATTGACCGAAACGCTCGCCCCCTTGGAAAGGCAGGATGCTTCGGGTGATACCCAGGGGCCCTATCAGATTCAATACGAGCTCCAGGATTTGATGCAGGAACTCGTGGGCATCGTGCGTCTGGAAGACGAGATGAAACAGGCGGTTCAGAAGATCCACGAGCTCAAGAAGAGGGCCGAGAAAGTCACCGCCATCGGCAGCCGGGAATACAACCCGGGCTGGCATACGGCTCTGGATCTGAAGAATCTGCTGCTGGTCGCCGAGGCCATCGCCTTGTGCGGCATCGATCGCAAGGAGAGCCGCGGCGCGCACTTCCGCGAGGATTACCCGGATAAGGAAGAGTCATACGCCCATCACAACTCGATTCTCACTCGAGGGCCGGATGGGGAATTGGTATTGTCGCGGAGAGAAATCCCCGAGATGCGCGATGAGCTCAAGAAGATCATCGAGGAGAACAAGTAATGGCTATGCGGACCTTTCGCATCTGGCGTGGCAATCGGGATGGTGGCGAGTTCAAGGAATACTCCACCGACATCACGGAAGGTATGGTGGTCCTGGACGCGATCCATCAGATCCAGGCGGATTCGGCCAACGATCTGGCCGTGCGCTGGAACTGCAAGGCCGGCAAGTGCGGCTCTTGCTCCGCGGAAGTCAACGGCAACCCCCGACTCATGTGCATGACTCGCATGAGCGACATTGAAGCCGATCCGATCATCGTCGAACCGATGAAGGCCTTCCCCCTCATCAAGGATCTCACCAACGACGTGTCGTGGAATTACGAGGTCAAGAAGAGAATCAAACCCTTCA
>JAPULD010000038.1 GCA_027295365.1 Planctomycetota bacterium | reverse complement strand
ATAAAAAAAATTAACGTTTTTTAAGCGGAATCCCGTACGCTATTACCCCGCACCCGCCTTAGCGGGGGGGGTGTTTCAAATTAATTTCCACTGCCCCCCCGCGACAAGGAGCCTTCCAACGATGAAGTTTTTCTACTCGTTGCCCGTGACATGGGATTGTGCAAGGAAACTGTACGTCGAGCCTGGGACAAATTCAGAGACGATTTGAAGGAGGAGTTCTACAACGATGAATAGGAATTGTGAAGAAAATCGAAAATGGACTAGATGGCCCAAGTCTCCGGGCGTCCGCATGATGGACATTCACCCTTGGGCTGATAAGACCCTCCGGGGGCATTCCATGATGGGCATGCCTGATCCTGGCTGCCTGTGTTTCAGCGCCGGCTGATTCAGTCGGTGAACAACATCGTGCACCATTATGGTATTCTGAATACAACTCAACAACCGAAGCAAGGACGGTACTGTTTACGAAAATGCGAGGGCAAACCTATCGGCCGATCGCACGAGTAACGGCACCGTGAAAGAAGGTGACAGCATGTCCCGTCACGACAAGAACACGCATGAATCAACCGATGCACCAGCGCCCGAACGTCGTTCGCAAGCAAACAATTCAATTGAAACTCCAATAGATGATTTACATCACCTGCCGCCCGATGTGCCTCCCCCCTGGCTGGTGGCACGGGTCAAGAAGCTGGTCAACTCTGCGAAATCAGAGCTAGCCGCAATCGACGCTATCGATCAGGGATTCGATGAATATCTTCAGGAAGAATTCTTCCCGAAGCTCATTCAGATTGCGGACAAACTTATCACCCGCAGATTTTCGTCGGATCACAATCCTGACATGGACAGGTCCCGAATCAGCAAAAAGCGCCGACGATCACGACGTACTGTTCCAAAGCAGTACCAACACGATCAAACCGTATCCGGCAAGTGCCAGTGAGTAGACTAGATACCCGTGTGTCACCATCATCAGAAGGCTGTAGAGCACGAGCATGAGATGTGCGAGTATGGTCAATTTCCGACCACGATTGTTGGGCTGGTTCATCATTTCTGCGGCTCCGTCCAGGAAAAACTTTCCCTTGTTTACCCATCTATGATTCCGCAGACAGAAAATTGACACGCCAGAGAAATATGTTTGAAATCCCTAACAAAGACTTTGTTCGATCTGCCTGAGAACATACCGAACGACGTCTGTGCGACGGAAATGTTTGGTATCTGCCTGCAAGCTCGTTGTGAAATTTACCATTTCGATTTCAAGGTTGGTTTTCTGCCATAAATGCACACGTTACAATGTCCGCGCTGGCCCCCTAACGAGATTCATATCGATGTGTCCGTTTCCGCTGTCGTGGTTGGTGAACTCGCCGGTGTACACTGGCAACTCGATCGAGGCTATCACGAAGCAGGGGGAAGTTGGGCATTGGATTGCGTCTCGGTCGGTTCGTACTTCTGAGTAGCTGGATTTGGCCTCTGGTTCTTCGGCATCGGTCCCTGCGGCTGGGTAGTCTTGGGCTTCCTGAGGGTGTCCACCTGTGGCTTACTCTGGGTCGTTGTGTAGGGTTTTTGGGTCTCCGTACCTCTTGAGCTCCTCCGATTCACATACCGGGTGAGCATTCGCTAGAATTTCTCCACCTAAAAGGAGGGATCAGCTCAATGCGATACCCAAGACTCATCGGAACGATGTTGCTGGCCACCATGGTCATCACGCCCATCGCGCAGGGGCAACGTGGCCCCACCAACGGCATGCGCGAAACGGAAGTCCGTGCCCATGCCATCGTGAACGCCACCATCATCGTCCGCCCGGGGCAGCGACTCGAAGGGGCGAACCTCGTCATCCGTGATGGCATCATCGAATCGGTGGGCGTCGATGTGAATATCCCTTCGGATGCCCAGGTTTGGGACGCCACCGGATTGACGGTGTACCCCGGATTCATCGATGCGGCTCTGCTCATTGATCCGGGAGAACGTGAATCTTCACCCGGCGCACATTGGAACGATCTGGTCCATCCCGAGATCAACATGATCGATCAGCCCCTGCCCGATGCGTCGCTCAGGGAGCAGATGCGGAAGATGGGATTCACCTCCGCTGCGGTCTATCCCGAACAGGGCATCTTCCGAGGCACGGGGGTGTTCATCGCGCTGGCCGACGAGGACGAACATGCATTGGCGTATCTCGATCGCACTTCGATGGCCGTCGCGTTCCAGCGAAAACGACGTTTCGGCCGCAACGCCTATCCCAATTCGATGATGGGTGCGATCGCGCTCATGCGTCAGACGCTGTACGACGCACAGTGGCATGAGGCGTCGCGTCGCGTCTACGAGCAATTCCCCCAGGGCAATGAACCCACCATCCGCGCCGACGCCCTGGACGCCCTGCAGATGACGATCAACCGGTATCAGCCGGTGTTGTTCGATGTCAGTGACGAACTCGATGCGATCCGGGCCAGCCAGGTGGTCAACGAATTCGATCTCGACGTGACGTATCTGGGCAGTGGATTCGAGTTTCGAAGGCTCAACGAAATCGTTGCGCTTAATCGATCCTTCATCGTGCCGCTGAACTTCCCGAAGGCCCCGGAGGTCAAGGATGTCGCGGCGGCGGAGCAAGTCTCCCTCCGCGAACTCACGACCTGGGAACAAGCCCCCACGAATCCGCGACGATTGATTCGCGCCGGAGTGCAAGTCGCCTTGACCACCAACGACCTTGAGAATCGCAAGGATTTCCTGGGCAATCTCCGAAAGGCGATCAAGCACGACCTGACGGAGGACGAGGCGTTGGCCTCGCTGACCACCACCCCCGCCGCGATGCTGGGCATCGAGAACGTGCTGGGCACGCTCGAAGCCGACAAGGTGGCGAATTTCGTGGTCGTCGAAGGCTCGATCTTCGAGAAGGATTCCAAGATCCGCGAGACCTGGATCAATGGCCGTCGTCATGAGATTTCCAAGGCCGCTCAATTTCAGATCGAAGGCGATTTCGATTTCTGGACCAATCGAGGGCATTTCCAGCAGGCCACGATCGACACGGAGAAAAAGTCCATCGCCTTCGATGTGGGCGAGGAAAAGAAACTGAAAGCGAAGAAGGTAAGCGTCGAGAAGGACCGCATCACGTTTCTGCTCGATGGTTCAGCCCTTGATACGGAAGGCATCGTTCGCTTCAGTGGCCTCATTGCCGGCAACGCCATCGCCGGGACGGGCATCATGCCCGATGGCGATCGTTTCCAGTTCACCTTCGAACCCGATGAGGAAGACGAGGATGCCGAGGATGAAGTGGCGATGGCCAGCGAAGACGAGAACGATGACGATCAACCCGAGGCCAACGAGGAGACCGACGAGATCAAGGGTGGTCCACCGCCCGAGACGTTGACCTACCCGATCGGCGCGTATGGTCTGGAGGCCCCGCCCCAGTCGCAGAACGTCTACGTACACAACGCGACGATCTGGACCCAGGGAGAAGCCGGCATCATCGAGAACGGCTGCCTCGTCATCGAGAACGGGAAGATCACCCACGTCGGCGCAGAACCATCGGGCGGTGCGCCTCAGGGGTACCTGGTTCTGGATGCCGAAGGCAAGCACATCACGCCCGGACTCCTTGATTGCCACAGCCATACGGGAATCTCGGGGGGGGTGAATGAAGGCTCGCACTCCGTCACTTCTGAAGTGAGAATAGCCGACGTCGTCAATCCGGATGACGTGAACTGGTATCGCCAACTTGCGGGTGGCGTCAACTGCGTCAACCAGTTGCATGGTTCGGCCAACGCCATCGGAGGCCAGAACTCGGTCGTCAAGATCAAATGGGGCGGCACCGTCGAGGACATGCGGGTTCCCGATGCGATCGCGGGCATCAAGTTCGCCCTGGGCGAGAACCCAAAGCGATCCGAAGGCCGGTATCCCGACACCCGGATGGGTGTCGAGACGGTCATCCGCGACGCCTTCACCGCCGCCAGCGATTACAAGGCGCACTGGGATCGATACCTCGCGTTGACGACCGACGTTCGCGAACGAATCATGCCGCCCCGACGCGATCTCCAGCTCGAGGCCCTGGTGGAGATCATCAAGGGCGAGCGAATCATACATTGCCACAGCTACCGCCAGGACGAGATCCTCATGCTGATCAGGGTGGCCGACGATTTCGGTTTCACCATCGGCACGTTCCAGCATGTTCTGGAAGGCTACAAGGTCGCGGACGCCATCGCCCAGCATGGCGCGGGAGCGAGCACCTTCAGCGACTGGTGGGCGTACAAGGTCGAAGTGATGGACGCGGTGCCCTACAACGGCGCGTTGATGGACGAGGTGGGCGTCGTCGTCTCGTTCAACTCCGATTCCAGCGAGCTCGCTCGACGGATGAACACCGAAGCTGCCAAGGCCGTGCGGTATGGAGGCCTCGATCCTCAAGAAGCTCTCAAGTTCGTCACGATCAACCCGGCCAAGCAACTGCGGATCGATCATCGCATCGGCTCGCTCGAACCGGGCAAGGATGGCGATTTCGTGATCTGGTCCCACAATCCCCTCAGCACCTACGCTCGCTGCGAACAGAACTGGATCGAAGGCGCACGGTACTTCGACCTCCGCATCGATGAGATGCTGAGGAAGAAAGCCCGGGACGAGCGTCAACGAATCATGCAAAAGATCCTCGTCCAGTCTGAGTCCTTGAAAAAGTCTGAAAAAGAAGGCGGCGATGGCCCTCCGGGACGAGGTGCAAGAGGCCAACGTCCCTCGGTTCTGATCCAAGGTGATTGCGAGGAATTTGTTGGTATGGAAACGATCGAAGGTGCACAATGAAAAAGCGATTCACCATGAACAACAATATGTTTCTGAAACTGGGCGCGATCCTGACCACGATGACCCTCGGGACAAGCTCCTGGGGCCAGTCCAGACAGATTCCCGCACCGGTCCAGTCGCAACCCATCGTGATCCACTCGGCGACCATTCATACCGTCTCGGGTGACACGATCGTCAACGGATACGTCGCGTTCGATCAAGGCATCATCACGGCGATCGGCCAGGGATCACCCCCCAACATCCGAAATGCCCAGTTGCGTGATGCGACCGGTTTGCATGTGTATCCGGGTCTGATCGCCGCGAACACGAACCTGGGACTCTCGGAGACTGGAGCCGTCCCCATCACGCATGACTTCAACGAGTTCGGCGATTTCACGCCCGAGACTCGCTGCATCATCGCGGTCAATCCCGATACGGATCTCATCCCGGTGACCCGGGCCAATGGCATCCTGACCGCGGTGACCTCTCCCTCGGGAGGCGTTATTGCGGGTCGAAACGCGATTATTCGTCTTGACGGCTGGACCTGGGAGGATCTTGCGATCCAGGCCGAAGCTGGTTTGATTCTGAGTTGGCCCAGTCAGCGAGGCCGCCGCTTCCGTGGATTCGGGCCTCGTCGAAACCCCGAAGATCGCCAGAAGCGTTATCGAGAAGGCATTGAGCGGATCGAGCAATTCTTTGAGGACGCGTCTGCCTACCTCAAGGCCAAGGATCACAGCGACATTCTGGAGACGGATCTGCGTTTCGAGGCGATGCGACCTTTCGTCATGGGCGAGAAGCCGATCTATGTCCAGGCATCGAGTCAGTCGCAGATCGAGGAGGCCGTGGCCTTTGCCCAGAGGCGAAGCCTGAAGATCATCATCGTGGGCGGTTTCGAAGCCGATCGGGCCTCCGCCACGCTCGTCAAGAACAACGTTCCGGTGATCCTCAACGGGCTTCATCGCTTGCCCTCAGCTCGACATAGTGACTACGACGAACCGTTCACTCTGCCCCTTCGCCTCCACGAGGCGGGGGTGAAATTCTGTATCGCCTCGGGCACCGGTTCCGCCCACGAGCGAAATCTGAATCACATCACCGCGACGGCCGCCGCGTATGGACTCCCCAAACTGGAGGCCTTGCGCAGCATCACGCTCAATGCGGCGGAAATTCTTGGGCTGGGCGATACGCACGGTTCGATCGAAACTGGCAAGACCGCCACGCTCATCGTCACCACGGGTGATCCTTTGGAGATCACGACCGACGTCATCCTGGCGTATATCGATGGTCGCGACATCGATCTGGGTAGTCGTCACAAGCAACTGTTTCTCAAGTATCGCGAGAAGTACAAGCAGTTGGGCCTGATCGAGTGATCGGCTCACCTCACTGAGAAGGACACACCAACAAACAGCCCGCGGGTTCGACCCCGCGGGCTGCTTTCATGTCGTTCACTTGAGTCTGGGCGTTCAGGAATCGATGTCGTCGAGAAGCCTGGATATCGCGAGATTCATCTTCTCTTCGGTTTCGTAGTCACCGGAGTCGATGGATTGTCTCACCTGATTGACCAAATCGAGACGTCCTTCGGGAAGATGGCGCATCTTGTCAATCAGACGCGCGTGATCGGATAACTCAACGCGATCGATCAATCGTGCGTCGGGTTTCGTTTCAACGAGCGTACCGTTTCGCTGGGCCGCCATCGACGAGGATGGACGACTTAGTGGTTCAAGCGAACCGTGCCCAATGGAGGAAATGTCCGGCATGTAGCTGTTCTCCTTCGCGGACCGACGTAGCATAACTACTTTGGGTCATTTACAGTGACAAACTCGATTGTCCGTGGTCGCGAAGCACACCTGGAGAAGCCCGCGTCCA
>JAPULD010000379.1 GCA_027295365.1 Planctomycetota bacterium | reverse complement strand
CTTCGAGGATGGGGCGGATCGCTTCTAGATGTTCGTACCCGCTGGGCTCGCCATTGCAGAGAGCCTTGCGCACCGCCTTGGTCTTTTCGTACACGATATCCGTATCTGGCATCACGAAGAAGCGGCAGCTTTCAACCGGATCGTTGAGCGTCTTGCTTCGGGCTTGATTGGCCCGGGCCAGCAGGTCGAACTGATCGGCCGAGAGTTTCTTAAGGAAGTCTTCGTGATACGCTTCGCAATGCTCTCGAAGGCGTTGCACGAACTCATCCGGGGGCATGCCTTGCAAGGCATCGAGGTTGAACGCCAGTAGTTTGTCGCGATCGAACTTGGCGGGCGATTTCATAACGCGATCAAAATTGAATTTCTCGCACAAGAATGCGGCGTCGAATTTTTCGAGATCGTCTCCCGGACTCCAACCCAGGAGCGAGAGGTAGTTGATGATCACCTCGGGCAAATATCCTGCATGGCGAAATTCATCCACGTTGATCTGAGGCAAAGTAGTATTTAAGAATCCAGCAAACCAATATGCAGGCACAAAATTGTCAGTCTTTCCGGTAGCAAACTCCTCTAGCAATTTTTGCACACTCTGCCTGGTAGTGAATTCATTTTTCTTTTCAGGATGTTCTTTAGATATCAACTCCTGCATCACAATCTTATTACCCGAATAGACAATTTGCGGATTTAATCCTAGCGGATCTAGTTTATTGCTGACGCGTAAAGACAGTTCAGAAATGACATTTGTCATTTCCTCTGTACTTTTTATTCTGTCGCGAAGATCCTTTCGAACAGCCTTGATCTTGTCTCGTTTTGACATCTTTGAGCCATCAGGATTCAGTATTACGGATAAATGGGCAAAGACAGGCCGACTGAACCCCAGTCCTTCCTGCAACAACACATGCTTGTGCGTGTTGGTCAAATGTTCCTGGGCTCGAATGACATGCGTCACGCCCATCAGTTCATCGTCAACCACCACCGCAAAGTGATAGGTCGGAAAACCATCGGCCTTGCGGATGACGAAGTCGTCCAGCTCAGTGGCGTTGACCTTGACCTCACCCCTGACCTCATCCTGCACGACGATCTCGCCTTCATCTGGCACTTTGAAGCGGATCACGTGGGGTTTGCCTTCGTCGATCCATTGTTTCACTTGAACCGGGTCTAGCTTGAGAGCCGCACGATCGTATTGAAAGTTCGTCTTGGCTTCGCGAGCCTTCTTCCGAGCCACATCAATTTCCTCGGTCGTCTCGAAGGCGGGATAGGCCTTGCCCTGAGCGACGAGTTGTTCGATGTATTTCGCGTAGAGATCCAGCCGCTGGGACTGGTGATAAGGGCCGGCCTCCCCCCCGCCGCAATTTTCAAACTCGGGCCCTTCGTCCCACTCGATGCCCAGCCATTTGAGGTCCTCCAGAAAGGCCATGCTCACCTTATCGGATGATCGCTTCTGATCGGTATCCTCGATACGCAGGATGAACTTTCCGCCCTGCCCCTTGGCGTAGGCCCAGCAGTAGAGAGCCGTGCGGGCTCCACCCACATGCAGGTGCCCCGAGGGACTGGGGGCGAATCGAGTTCGAATGACTTTTTTGGTGCTCATCAGGCCGAAGGGTAGCCTCGATCGGGTTCCAAGTCGAAGCTGACGAGCCGGCGGTCAGGATGGCGAAGAGCGGCGTCGCTTCATCCATAGCGCCATCAATCGGAACGGGCCGGACAGCGCGAAGATCGTGAAGACCACCGCCGTGACTTCCTGGAACCACAAGAAAAGCAACAGGAGACAGATGACCAGTCCCGAGACATAGCCGAAACTGTGCTGGCCCCGGGCGTATCGATTGATGAAATGAATGTAGGGGATCGACGAGACCATCGCGATCGCACAGAGCAGCGTGATGATGGGCATGCCAAAGGCCGTCCATCGGGCGAACGCCAGGGTGACGTGGTCCAGATCGACGCCCCGCACCGCCAGGTAATGCTGATGCAGAACGATGAGGCTGGCGACCGCCCCCGCGGCTCCGGGGGAAGGCAACCCGCGGAAGATCATGTGGTGATCGACATGGCCCGAGGGTGTTTCGACGTTGAATCGGGCCAGTCGCAGGGCGGTGCAGGCGACGTAGGCCGCGGAGACGCCCCACAGAACCTTGGTGAAGGCATCCCCTTTCGCGGGATCGAGAATCGCCAACGTGCCTTCACCCCCCACGTAATGCGAGGCGAGCCTGAGCATCATGAAGGCCGGCACGATCCCGAACGTGACCATGTCGGCCAGGGAATCGAGTTGAGCCCCGAGTTCGCTTTCGGTCTTGGTGAGCCGGGCGATGGAACCATCGACCGCGTCAAAGATCATACCCAGAAAGACAAGAGCCCCGGCCATGGTCAGGCTCGACCAGCCCCAGGGGCCGCTGAAATCGATCGGCTTGGAGGCGTAGTGGATCGCCGCGAAACCCGCGATGAGATTGCCCAGGGTGAACAGAATTGGAATCGCCGCGATCGGCTGGAGGTGCTTACGACGGCGCGGGCTCGAAGGCGTCTTGACCTGTTCCTGCTCCTGAGCAATCGACGATGTCGCCTTCGCCTTTGTTTTCTTCTTGGATTTGGCTTTGGGCATCGACGAAGGCTTTCAGTGAGAGGCGGTCCGGGTTTTCGCTTCAGGGGCGGGGGATAAATCAGGCGATATCCGAGCAATGAACACCAGCACGCCTCGCGAGGGAGGCAGGCCTTCGCGATTCAGCAACAGTGTACCCAACGTCTTCGGTGCGCCGGAGTCTGGGCCTCGGACGTCAACGGGACCCGGTCCCGGCCCCCTGCGACGCGATGGGCTTCGCGCTGCCGTTCGAGACAATGCTGCGCCTTCTTCATCTGGCCAGGCAACCCCGGGCGATTCGCAGGTCAGAATGTAGGCCATCTTCGGATCGAGCCTCATGGTCAGCCTCAAGCGATCGAATCGTGATCCCTTGTAACGGTGCACCTGATCCTGAGGAATGAGCTGCACGCGGGTCGGCTCGCGCTTGACGAAACAGGGAATGATATCCAGATGCAGAAAGGGGCCATCCTCCATCTGGACGACCCAGCTTCGGGCCATCAACTGAAACTTCCCATCCTCATACGAATGCACGCGGCCATTGATGGCCACGATCTCGCGAGAATTGGCCAATGTGTACTCGTGCAACACGCTCCACTCGGTGATCTGACCATGCCACTCATTTCGATTCAGGGCCAAGGGGGCGAGGTCGGTCTCGATGGACTCGAGTTGCTCGATCGGCACTTGGCGCAATCGCAATCCGTTGCGACGCAGCGTCGCCTGCAAGCTTTCGTCAATCGGTACTACGCTCTCGTGATCGGCCAGCGTTTGACCGATTCGATCCAGATCACCCTGCACGATCCACCGTCGAACTTCCAGGCCATTTTCCACATTCGAAAAACGTCTCAACACCGGATTGGAATAGCCTTGAAAATCGGTGTCCCCATCCCCAGCCTGCGAAGTCGTGGCGCATCCCGAAATGAACGGCATCAGGAGGGCCCCGAACAGCCACATCGCGCAACGACGTGAAAGACCCAAGCTGTGCTGCTTATCGATCATGCGTCTCCATCGTGGCATCGCTTCCCGTGGCGACCTGCAAGTCGGCCTCTGATTTTCGTGGCGATGAATTATCACGACTCAAACCCGGCAATGGCACCAGCTTGATCTCAGGCTCGTTCAAGGGCCCGACCACGCGGATGCCCAGGATCTGATCACCGATGGGCTGCAGGATCTTGCTCAGGATCGGATTCCACGACCTCACCTGAAAGTCCATGTCGAGTTCGAACGAATTCAGTTCCATGGATCCATATCCGAAAATCTGCACGGGTGAGGCATCGCCGATCGAATTCTCGATGACGACCTCTTCAAAGATCAATTGGTCGCCTTGAATGACGAACGGCGCTTCGGCGTAATTCAATTCCCCGCCGAATGGAAGGA
>JAPULD010000378.1 GCA_027295365.1 Planctomycetota bacterium | reverse complement strand
ATCGACGTGCCCGGGGGTGTCGATCAGGTTCACCATGTACTCCATGCCCTTATAGTCCCAGGGGCAACTCGTCGCGGCGGACTGGATGGTGATGCCACGTTCCTGTTCTTCCTGAAGGAAGTCCATGGTGGCGGTGCCCTCGTGGACTTCGCCCATCTTGTAGTTGCGCCCGGTGTAATACAGGAAGCGTTCAGTAACGGTGGTCTTGCCCGCGTCGATGTGGGCGCAGATGCCGATGTTTCGTACGTATTGAAGGTCGCTGGCCATGGTCGGAGCCTTTGGATCGTCTTGATCCGAGTGAGAGAATTCAGAGTCCTGATCCGGACGCTTTGTAAGTCGTGCGTCGGATCATGATTTTCACAACCCAAAACACCCACCGTGGGTGTCGGGATGAGGTCGAATTGTTATCGGTCGAAAGAATCCACCCAATAAGCTTGGGATTGATGAAGGGTGGATTTTCGTCCCGTTTCCTGGCCCGACTTACGCGGGCCGGTCCGGGACCGATCATGCGTAAGTGGGTGTTACCAATCTTCTTCCTGCAACGGTGATCTCCTTTTCCGCTGCGCTTGGCCCTTGTGGCCAAAACCCATTTACTATGGATACAACCGAATATGGATGGGGATAATCGATCCCCTCGGTTAATCAGGTAGACGACTGTATCCCCCTTATGAGGCCGGTCAATGGTCTAATTAGGTTATACATCTTGTCATTTTCCCTGTTCTGTAGGGGGTAAACAGGGTTTTTCAGCAGCTTCGGACCAGGCATCGACGGTCCACCCGGCATGCTTCCAGAACTGGTTTGAGGTCCGCCAGATACCTCCGGGCATCCTGGACATACCCCGCGGTAGGCTCTAATTGAGGCTGGAGACCTTGAAAATGGCGATTCATGCGAATCATCGCCAATTCCCGCATGTATTTGGCGATCATCGAAGCCAGGGCAACCGGGAGGTGCTTTTTCTCCGCTTCCGTGAGAAAGCTGATCGTCAGACTCGAATCACCATGCTGGAGCACATACCGACTGATGGAGGGCTCCTCCGCCACGATCCTGATAAAGGCCTCGGGAAAGGCGAATTGGAGCAACTCGCGATAATGCGTCCTGCCCCCATGCCGATCGATCAATACCCGGGGGTGAGCGTCGGGCCATTGCTTCCAGATCCGATCGACGTGCCGCATGGCCGCGGTGAAGTTGACCGCGGCTTTGGTCCCTGATTGCTCCACCTGCTCGTTGAAGGACGCAACGTCGATCATCTCGCATCCTGAATAGCCTAATACGATCCCTTCATCTGTCATCGAAAGATGCAGGCGCGCCGAGGCGATGCGAAGCTGGTCGGGCTGGTTCGCCACGGGGAGATCGGTGCTCGATTCGTACCATGGCTCTTCGGGGAGCGAGGTTCCCAGCATTCGAAATACATCGTCATCGCAAGGGGAAAGTTCGTTGCCTTGAGCGAGAAACGAGAGCACGCCCCGCTCCAGATTCAGCAAGGGATGGGCTTTGCCCTTCTTTGCCCCCTTGAGGTTCTTTGAGTCGTCGATGGCCAAGCGATGCTTCTTGTCGGATTTCTTCCGGCAGACTGCCCCCCTCAGTTGATGCCAGAGATCGATCTTGCCCTGCTCAGGGTCGTGGTTGGGAATCACGAACGCACTGCATGCCACGCACAGAGGCCCCAGCATGGGCCCGTACCCCGCCTCGTCGATACCGGCGTAGATGAGCATGGAGGGCAGGATAGATGGCGGAAAACGGAAATGCTTAAAACAGAAAGGAAGATAAGAAGTTATGAGAATTGGACTAGATGCGGTTTCCGAAAGAAATGCGCTACAATTGAGCTCAATGCCTGATTCTAAGCGAAAAGTCCTGGTGGCCATGTCGGGGGGGTGGATTCGTCCGTCGCCGCGGCGTTGTTGCAGCGTGAGGGCTATGAGGTCGTGGGCTGCTTCATGAGGCTTGGCTCGCCCGGGGAGACGTTTGACGAACTCGAAGCCTACGACTCCGCAGGGGTGTCATGCGATCCCTCGAAAATCAAGATTGGCCACCAGGGCTGTTGTTCAATCAATGATGCGGCGGACGCGAGGTTGGTGGCCGCAAAGCTGGAAATCCCGTTCTACGTCTGCAACTTCAAAAAGGATTTCGGGCGGATCATCGATTACTTCGTGGGGGAATATAACGAAGGCCGCACCCCCAATCCCTGCGTACGTTGCAACGACTGGTTGAAGTTTGGCAAGCTCCACGAGTACGCCAAGCAGATCGATGCGGATTTCATCGCCAGTGGTCATTACGCGCGACTGGATACTTCTGGTGGTTCGACGCGACTTCTTCGTGGGGTCGATCAAGACAAGGATCAGAGTTACGTTCTCTTCGGAGCGCCAAGAGATCGACTTTCCGAAATGATGTTGCCCATCGGGGGATATCAGAAATCCAAAGTGCGCGAGATCGCCAAGGAATTCGACCTGCCGGTCTTCGACAAGCCCGATTCGCAGGAGATCTGTTTCGTTCCCGACAATGATTACGCGGGACTCGTCAAACGACGCAGCCCCGATCAGGTCACCCCCGGAAACGTGGTGGACACATCGGGCAAGGTCCTGGGCGAACATGAAGGCCATCAGCATTTCACGATTGGCCAGCGCCGAGGCGTGGGCGTGGCCCTGGGCTATCCGATCTACGTGGTCCACAAGGATGCAAAAACAAACACGATCACGGTGGGGGAGAAGGACGATCTCAAGGCGACGTCGTGCATCGCCACCGAGGCGAATTGGCTGGTTGATGAACCCTCTCCCCCCGGAACCCCCGGATCAGGGCAGGGTGAGGGTCTTTCAGATTGGATTACCTGCACCGCAAAGATCCGTTACAACGCCCCGCCCGTGCCGGCCCAGGTCCGTGTATTCAATGACTTTCTGGGTGCCACGGAAAGCGAGCAAAGCGAGTCGTCCGTGTCTTCGATAAAGGGCAGAACCAACGCTCAGGAAGATTCAATGATCGAAGTCCGCTTCGACGAACCCCAGTTCGCCGTGGCCCCGGGTCAGGCGGTGGTGTGTTACGATGGGGATGCGGTGATCTGCGGCGGGTGGATTCAGAAGGCTTCCGACGATGGCCAATAAGTTTCTTGGAAAATTAGGAATACAGAGATCAGGAATGGTGTCCTCGAAAAGGAGAATATTCCTGTATTTATTTTGCCCTCTTCTTCCAATGATTCTTGGCCCCGGGGTAGACCTGATGGGCACTTTGCTAGGTCTTGATTTTCCAGAGTACTTAGGGATTGTCATAATGTTTGGTTCGGCCTTGCTACTATTCCCTCTTCTTATTTGTGTGCGGTTGGCTGATAAACGGTATCTACTCAAAAACAATTTCAAGGTTTGTCGGCATTGTTGGCATTCGCTGCTTGGGCATTTGAATAAGCCAACTGGGAATTGTCCTGAGTGTGGTCACGCGTTTGACCAAAAAGCTGACGAGATAGCGTGGCAGAATGAATATAAAAAGCGTGACTAGACTCCACCAAGTCAATGGCACCTGACGTTGAAACGAACCGGGATCAACTCAATTGATGGCGTTGTCGAAATCACCGTTCAGGACCGAAAGCGATACGTCCGATTGGCTCGTGCCCCCGGCCCATTGGTCCTCCGGGAAGAAGGGCTTGTCGCGTTCGGTCAATGGTCGCAGGTCGTCAAACCATCTCGCCTTCTTGTCGTACCTGGCGAAGAAGGGCTGGCGGATGATCTCGTAATCCCGGGCTTGCAGGTATTCGAGCACGAATGCCTTCTCCTGGCCTACGTGGGTGACGCCCAGCACGTGGACCTTTCCCGGGAAGGCCGACATGACGGGGCCCCGCACGGTTCGCCCCAGTCCCGAGAGCTGCTGATGGGCTTGGCGGAAGATCTGCCAGACTCGCACCAAGGGCAAGGCGAAGTAATCCTTCGCCCCCGTGTCGCGTTCGACGAACATGTAATAGGGCACGCATCCGAGCTTGACGCCCGTCTTCCAGAGCGACACCCAGGCGTCGGCGTCGTCGTTGACGTGCTTGATGCAGGGGCTCTGCATACGAATGATCGCCCCGGTCGAACGAATGCGGCGGACCGCCTCCTGGGCCACATCCGTGGAGAATTCGACGGGGTGCGAGTAATGCCCCATGATCGCGAGGTTTTTGCCTGAATCGACGATGCGCTCGAAGAGCCTCATCAAGTCATCGGAATCGGCATCGCTGATGAATCGTTGGGGCCAGTAACTCAGGGCCTTGGTGCCAAAGCGGATCGTGTGCAGATGCTCGAGGTTCGCTTCGAGGATCGGCTCGATGTATTTCTCCAGCACCTTCGTCTTCATGATCATCGGATCGCCCCCCGTGATGAGCAGGTCCGAGATCTCTTCGTGGCGACGCAGGTATTCGATGAGCTGGTCAATTTCGCGTGAGGCGAATTTCATGTCGTCGAGGTCCACGAACTGCGCCCAGCGGAAACAGAACGTGCAATACGCATGGCATGTCTGACCCTGGCTGGGAAAGAACAGCATCGTCTCTCGATATTTGTGTTGGGAACCTTGCAGGGGGACGCCATCAAGGCGGGGGACGTTCTCGTCCATCTGGCCGGCCGGGTGGGGATTGAGCCCGAGCCGAATCCGATTCACTGTTTTCTTGAGAACCTCGGGAGAGACGTTCTCGCGGAGGAGCGAGGCGACTGTCTCGTACTCTTCATCGTGCAGCATGTCCCGCTGGGGAATCGTCAATTGGTACATCGGATCGTCGGGCAGACTGGACCAATCGATCAATTCGTTGACGACGTATTCATTGGTCCGGAATGGGAGGACGGCCGAGACCACGGTGATGGCCTCGCGGGTTTCCTCGTTGAGCTCAGCCCAGAAAGGGGACTTGTCGATGTTCCTTCGGGTCAAGGCGCGAAAACGGTCGTACGTCGGAATGGTCTTGGCGTAGATCATGCGTGGCGTTTCTTCGTGGTCCTGTTTTGAGGCATCGTCAGGAGGCCAGGCGGCGCGAATTGTTTGGGCATCCCTTATGTGGCTTGCCGGCTCAACTTCGTGGCCGATGTTTCAGCGATTGGCTGGAGTTCGAGTCCCGGATGATCCAGACTCAAGCCTTCCAACGAAAGCCATTGTATTGTAGGTGAACGAAGTTTGCACGGGAAGAATCAACGCTGCATGCGGTCTCGCGGCGGATCAGCCTCGAAAAAATCATCGTTTATCAATGAAATACAGTACTTCATCGACTTGCATTTCCAAATGCGGAAACGCGGCGATTGACAGTCAAATCCTGGGTGGTATGGAGTTTTCGTACCTTCAAAAGATGATGAGCGTTGGTTTGCCACTCAACATGCGTGATGCATCGATTCATGAACGATACGACTCACGACTTTCGTCCATCACGATCGACTGCAAGGCCAGGCCAAATGCCACTTCACTCTGATGTCACTACGATTTGGTGAAGCGTTCAGGGCCGGGAAAGTTTCAACGGGGATAATTCCAACTCAGGTTGCGTGGATACTGATCTCATGACCTCTACGTGAGCGGGGAACCGTCGTCATTGCATATCGCTCCAAGGCATGGAATTTCGGCTATGAATTGTGAATCATTTCACAGGCCATGGGAGACCTTCAAAATTGTGGAAAAGTGGATAACTGGCCTCGCGGTGGATTGTGCATAAAACCCCTTGTTTTACAGTCTCGCCGTATTAACTCATGGCAACTTTTTCACCATGAATCCACAATCGAAAGAAGGCCTTGCACAACGGGAAATTGTGCGTACATTCGTCCTCAGTTGTTGAGTCTCACTTGAGGTGTTGAAACGAACTTCGAAAGAACGAGTTTTAACGGAAGCAAACCGAAAGGGGCGCTTCTTCGAGGCGAGTCGAAAGACAG
>JAPULD010000377.1 GCA_027295365.1 Planctomycetota bacterium | reverse complement strand
CTTCGCCTTGGGGGGTGGTTGCGAACTCATGATGCATTGCGATGTCATCATCTGTTCGGAGAATGCCCAGATCGGGCAACCTGAAATCAACCTGGGCGTCATGCCGGGAGCGGGCGGCACGCAGCGACTTACAAGAGCGGTGGGCAAGGCCTTGGCGATGGACGTCATCCTGACCGGGCGTTTTCTGACGGCCCAGGAAGCCCTCTCGCATGGGCTCGTCAGTCGGGTGGTCCCCCCCGAGCATTACTACTCCGAAGCGTTGAACATTGCCAAACTCATGGCCTCCAAAGGTCCGCTCGCCCTGCGAATGGCCAAGGAAGGCGTCCTCAAAGCATTCGAAACCCCCCTCAGCGAAGGACTCGAGTACGAACGAAAGCTGTTCTATTCCTTGTTCGCCACCGACGATCAAAAAGAAGGCATGAGGGCGTTCATAGAAAAACGGAAGCCCGATTTCAAAGGTCAGTAATTGCGTTTTCCCATCGTGATACCACATGGTATAGCGGCTTTGAAAACCAAAGGAATTCTCATATGCCTGCCACGGCCACTGATACTGATTACACCACGATTGAATTCGAAGTCGCCGATCGCATCGGCACGATCACGCTCAATCGCCCCGACGTCTTCAATGCGTTCGACGACACGTTGAGCAAGGAGTTACTCGATGCCCTGAAGAAGGCCGAACGCAACAGGGAGGTCCGCGTCATCATACTTACCGGGGCGGGTAAGGCCTTCTGCTCGGGCCAGGATCTGGGCGATCTCAAGGCGAAGTACGTCCCGGGGCACGTCCCCCATCTGGGCGACGACCTGAAGTATCGCTACAACCCGATCATCAAGCGGATCACCTCCATGGAGAAGCCGGTGATCGCGGCGGTCAATGGCGTCGCCGCGGGAGCCGGGTGCAGTCTCGCCCTGGCCTGCGACATGAGGTTGGCCTCCCAGTACGCCTCGTTCATCGAAGTCTTCATCAACGTGGGTCTCATTCCCGATTCCGCTTCGTCATGGCACCTGACCCGGTTCGTGGGGCTGGGCAAGGCGATGGAAATGTGCATGACCAGCCAAAAGATCGGCGCCGAGGAGGCCCTGCAACTGGGTCTGGTCAATACCGTGTGCCCCGCCGACGAACTTGCAGAAAAAACGCGAGCCTTGGCCAGCAAGATCGTGGCCATGCCCGAGCGGGGTATCGCCCTGACCAAGCGTCTGCTCAGGCAAGGGCTGGAGAATTCACTCGCCCAGCAACTTGAGGCCGAGATGTACGCCCAGGAAACCGCGGGTCAGACCGAGGACCACTTCGAAGGCGTCACGGCGTTTCTCGAGAAGCGAAAGCCTGACTTCAAGTAATCGTTCCTCACTTGGTGCACACCCCGCCCCAACGAAAAAGGGTCTTGCCGAAGCAAGACCCTTTGTTGATCACTCTGACTTTGCGAATCAGTCGTCATACGCCTTGATCTGAATGGCGATGATTTCCGGTTCGCCTTCCAGCGCGGTTCGCTTCATCGTTCCGGCGATGTAGTAGACGAAATCACCCCAGGGCTTGTCGAGCGTGAAAGAAAACGTCCGGGTGATGGGATTGTTGCTGGTCCCGTAATCGTCGCTGTCGAACTTGTACACCGTGGTCTTGTTCCCGTTGTTGATGTTCACCGCGATGAGATTGAGTTTAACCTGAGAGAAGGAGCCATTGTCCTTGTAGCGAACCACGAAATCGGTGGTAACGGGCATCTGCACCTGCCAATAGAAACCATCCGTGGGAATCACCGAATACTGAACGAATGCACTTCCCGTTTTGCTACCTTTGAAGACAAGTCGTTCGCCGCTTTGCTTGATCTTGCCATCGGAATAGGTCTGAACCGATCCCGCGCTGCCGGCGGTACACCAGATCGCCCACGGAGTGCTGCCTTGCATTTTTCCCGTCACCCGGCCGGTCCAGGCCGCCACTACCACGAGTCCGAGCATCGAAATACACATGACAGAATAATTACGCTTGTTCATACTCTTCACTCCAAGTGGTCCACGGCGTGGCCTCAACGAATCGTATTCGGCTGACGATTCCATCACCCAAATTCTATTCGCCATCGACTCTTCGTGGCCAGCCCGATTGGCGTTTTCTCTCAACTCCACTTCACTATCACCATCCAGATGGGCCAAGTCAAGAATTCTGGTTACAAAGAAAAAATCCAATATAGTGACGGCATGACCAACCATTCGGAACCAAGCTTATCGACCTCTCCAGCCTCCCTCGGCGTGATCGGCGCCGGCACCATGGGGGCGGGTATCGCCCAAGTCGCCTCGATGGCGGGCTGGAAGGTGGAGTTGATGGACGTCGATGAGAAGGTGGTGCAAGCCGCCATCGAAGGCATCGCCAAACGCCTCAATCGACTTGTCGAAAAGGAAAGACTAACACCTGCCGCGCGAGACGAAGCGGTTTCACGCTTGCTCGTGGCGACCTCGCCCGACTGTTTCCGGGAGTGCGATCTCGTCATCGAGGCCATCGTCGAGGATCTCGACGTCAAGGCGAAGGTGCTGGGGGGTATCGTCCCAAGTCTTCGCGACGATGCGATCATCGCCACGAACACCTCGTCGCTCTCGGTCTCCCGGATCGCTCAAGCCCTGGGCGAGCCTTACCAAAGCCGAACGTGCGGCATGCACTTTTTCAACCCCGCTCCTTTGATGAAACTTTGTGAAGTCATCGCGGGTGATCAGACCTCCCCCGAAGTCGTCAACCGCGTCACCCAAATCGCACAAAGCTGGGGTAAGCAAGTGGCACGGGCCGCGGACGTGCCGGGCTTCATCGTCAACCACGTAGCCCGGCCATACTACCTTGAAGCGTTTCGGATTCTCGAAGACGGATATGCCAGGCCCGACGACGTTGACAACGCCATGAAAAGCCTGGGCGGTTTTCGCATGGGGCCATTGGAACTGACCGACCTGATCGGTCAGGACGTCAACACCGCCACGACCCGCAGCGTCTGGGAACAGCTCGACAAGCCTCCCCTGTTGCACCCGAGTGCCTTGCAGGAATCACTCGCCCAGGCCGGCCATCTGGGACGTAAGACGAAACGGGGCGTGTATGACTACACAACTGAGACCCCGACACCTTCGATCGACACCAAGGCTTTCCCCTTTGAGATGAGTGAAGCGTTACGAGAAGCGGTGAACAACTTCGTCACCCGAGCCGTGGACAGGCCGGGCGATGAGCTCCAGAATTACATATTCGCCCGCATCGTCGGCGCGCTCATTGTTCAAGCCACCCTGGCCTTCGAGCGAGGCGTCGCCCAGCGTGACGACATCGACATCGCCATGAAGTATGGGGTGAATTACCCCCATGGTCCCTTTGAATGGGTCACCCAGATCGGGACGGACAAGGTCATGTCACTGCTCGATGCCCTGAACGAAACCGTTGATGACAATCGGTTCGCCCCTCCTGAGTCCTTGCGAGTGCCGGTGTGAAGATGGCGTCTGAAGTGTCAATCCGATTGGAAGGCGAGGCTGATCACGACGCCGTGCGGCTCATCAACGAAGCCGCGTTCGGGCAGCCTGACGAGGCGAAGCTCGTCGATGCGTTGCGAGATTCCGTCGATCCTTGTATTTCACTGGTGGCGGTATCCGGGGGCGATTCCGGGGATGATTCCGGGGATGATTCCGGGGATGATTCCGGGGATAATTCCGGGGGCGAGATCGTGGGCCACATCATGTTCAGCCCCGTGACGATCGAGCCGGATTCGAGCTCAGCAGGCGAAGCATGGTCAGCGTTGGGACTCGCCCCGATGGCAATCGCCCCAGTCCATCAGCGAAAGGGAATCGGTGGCGAACTGATCCACGCGGGTCTCGAAATCTGCGCCCAACATGGCCATCGAGTCATCTTCGTGCTGGGTCATCCTGAGTATTACCCCCGATTCGGATTTGTTTCCGCCCCACCGCTCGGCCTGCGCTGCGAATACGACGTCCCCGATGAAGTATTCATGGTCGTTGAACTCGAACCCCGAGCGATCATGGGGCGAACGGGAATCATCCGATACGCCGATGCTTTTCGTGACCTGGGCTGATCCATCCCCTACCACCTGCCTTTATTGGTTGGCCCGCTATCATTCCCCCCATGCGAAAAGCCGCCATCATTGCCGCACTCAGGACTCCCATTGGTCGTTATGGAGGGGCCCTGGCCACCATCCGACCTGATGATCTGGGGGCCTTGGTCATCAAAGCCATCATCGAGCAGTCGGGGATCGACCCGGCCCTCATCGACGAGATCTATTTCGGGGCCGCCAATCAGGCGGGCGAGGACAACCGTAACGTAGCCCGGATGGCGGGACTGCTGGCCGGTCTCCCCGTGTCGGTTCCGGGGGCCACGGTCAATCGACTCTGCGCTTCAGGCCTCGAAGCCATCAACATCGCGGCGAGAATGATCGAAGCCAACCATGGCGACGTGTTCATCGCGGGAGGCGCGGAATCCATGAGCCGCGCCCCGTTCGTGATGGGAAAGGCCGAATCGGCGTATGGACGCGGGGCCAGGATGGAAGACACGACCATGGGTTGGCGTTTCACCAATCCCGCGTTGTCGAAACTCCATCACCCCTACACCATGGGCGAGACCGCGGAGAACGTCGCCCGGAAGCACAATATCACGCGCGAAGAGCAGGATGCCTTTGCGGTCTGGAGCCAGCAGAAGTGGGCCGCGGCTCATGAGCTTGGTCTCTTCAAGGACGAGATCGTTCCCGTCGAAGTTCCACAAAGACGCGCCGACCCGATCGTTGTCGATACTGATGAGCATCCTCGTCCTGACACCACGGTTGAGAAGTTGGCGAAGCTTCGTCCTGCGTTCGCGACCGATGATCTGGGAACCGTGACCGCCGGCAATTCATCAGGCATCAACGATGGCGCGTCGGCCTTGCTGCTTGTCGAAGCTGAACTTGCCAGGAAACTTGGATTGACGCCACTTGCGTACGTCGGACCTTCCGCCTCGGCCGGGGTCGATCCCGCCTGCATGGGGCTCGGCCCGATCCCGGCGACTCAAAAAGCTCTGCAGCGAGCGAGTCTCAAAATCAACGACATTGACATTGTCGAACTCAACGAAGCGTTCGCGGCCCAATCGATCCCCTGCATCCGCGAACTGGGTTTGGATGACGCCAAGGTGAACCCCAAGGGCGGCGCGATCGCCATGGGCCATCCCCTGGGCTGCACGGGAGCCAGAATGGTCACCACCCTGGTGCATGAGATGAAAAGAACCAATGCCCGGCGAGGGCTTGCTACACTGTGTGTAGGCGTCGGCCAAGGCGTCGCCACGATTATTGAAAGAGATTGATTAATGAGCGGTTCCGCAAACGTCGGCGTCCACGTCGATCACAACATTCAGGAAGATCCCGAAAAGCTCGCGGAGTTCCAGGCGAAGGTCGACGATGGCGTGCTCATCGAAGTCGATGACTGGATGCCCTGCGCCTACCGCAACGGGATGTTGCGGATGGCCGAACACCACGCCAATTCCGAAATCATCGGGGCGTTGCCCGAAGGCGAATGGATCACTCGCGCTCCGAGTCTTCGCCGCAAGTTGGCCTTGACCGCCAAGGTGCAGGACGAAGTCGGTCATGGCCAGATGCTGTATCGCGTCTCCCAGGACCTGGGCAAGACCCGTGACGACATGCTTCGCGATCTGATCACGGGAAAGACCAAGTACCACAACGTGTTCAATTACCCCGCCCCCACCTGGGGCGACATCGCCATGATTCAATGGCTCATCGACGGCGCGGCCATCATGAACCAGGGCACGCTCGCCGACGGCGCGTATGGCCCTTACGTGCGCACCATGCGGCGCATCAACATGGAAGAGGCCTTCCACTACAAGTCGGGCGAGGACATGGTGCTCACGCTCATGAGCGGCACGCAAAAACAAAAAGACATGTGCCAGGACGCCTTTGATCGCTGGTGGTATCCATCCCTCATGTTCTTTGGTCCCCACGACAAGCCCAATTGCGAACAACTACCCCCCATGCGGTGGCGGATGAAAACAGTGTCCAACGATGATTTGAGAACCCGTTTCGTCAATCGATTTGCCCCCGCCGCCCTGGCGCTGGGTCTCAAGTTCCACGTGGTCGAGAAAAACGAGCAGGGTCTCGTGACCAGCAAGCGACCCGACGACAAACTGCGTCTCAATGAAGACACCGGCAACTGGGAATACACCGAGCCCGACTGGGAGGAATTCTTCCGCGTCATCCGTGGCCATGGTCCCTGCAACGCACAGCGTCTGGCGCTCAGGCGAATGTCTTATGAGCAAGGCCATTGGGTTCGCAAAGCCATCCTTGAAGGTTCGACGTTGGTTCCCCCCGCCGCCTGAGTGTGAGATCAATCAATGCCACTGTCCAAGATACGAGCCAATGCTCCCGAAAAATCAGAGGACCTCGACTTCAAGCCGACGGGTGATCTCGTGGCGTTCGTCACGTTCACCCAAAGAAAGGAAGGCACTAAGTATGTGATCGCAGGATCCATCGATGCCCCGGACAAAACGATGGCGATCATCTACGCCAAGGAACATTATGGCCAGGACCAGGAATGCGTCAGCCTCTGGTTGTTTCCCAAGAAGGCCATCGCGGGCACCCATGCCGACCATCCGACATCAAACGAAGAAGGCCCTGTCCGGGGGTTCACGATTTTTTCGCAAAAGCAAAGTGGCGATCTGCACATCGAAGCGGGATCTGTTGAAGCCTGCCACAGCGAAGAGGCCCTGGCCAAGGCGAAGACACAACTCGAAAACGCGGCCAACCTGCACAGCATCTGGGTGGTCGATGCCGAATATATCTCTTCCACCGAAGAAGGCGAGATGATCTGGCGCAATACGGACCAGACCTATCGACTGGCGCGAGGGTATTCCAAAGCCGTGCGCACAAAATGGGAAGCGATCCGGGCGGCTCGCGAAGTTGATGAATACCAAGCCGAAGACCTGAAGGAATCATTTTGATCCTTATTAAAGTGGCACGGGCTTCTAGCCCGTGTAAAAAAAATAAACGGGCTGGAAGCCCATTCCACCAATGATTTTCACTCTGCCCCCAAAGACTTGCCATGTCGAATATTCCAGAAAACATGAAGCCCGCCATCACCGATCTCATCCTGGCCATCGCTGATGACAAGTTGATCTTGGGACATCGAAACTCCGACTGGACCGGGCTTGGCCCCATCCTCGAGGAGGACATCGCCTTCTCCTCGCTGGCCCAAGACGAGATCGCCCACGCCTCGGCGTTCTACGACCTGCTCGAATCAATCACGGGTCGTAAAGCCAACGAGTACGCATTCGGGCGTACCGCCCAGGAATATCGCTGCGCCGCCATTGTCGAAGTTCCCGATGAATTCGATTGGGCCACCGCGATCGCCAGGCAGTTCTATTGCGATCATTACGACTGGCTGCGTCTGAATCGACTCGCTGAATCAACCTACGAACCGTTGGCCCACCTGACCAGGCGAATCGCGGCGGAAGAGTACGTCCACGTTGAGCATTCCTCCCAATGGGTCATCAGGCTTGGCCAAGGCACCGAAGAATCAAGCACCCGCATGCAAAAGGCATTGACGGCGTTGGGCCCCACGTCGCTCTGGCTCTTTGAGCCTTACGATGGCTTGCAGGAACTGGTCGACGAGAAAATCTACCCGGGCAGCGATTTCAAGATGTTTGACGCGTGGGAAAAATCCATTCTTGACGTGGTGAGCCGCGCGGGACTCTCGATCTCATTCGAAATCGGTTCACCCGACAATCATGGTGGCCGACGAGGCGTGC
>JAPULD010000376.1 GCA_027295365.1 Planctomycetota bacterium | reverse complement strand
GATGTCATTGAAGAACTGGGCGCGCGAGTGTCGTAACGATATGGCCATCAATTTGACGGCACGTACCGCTCGTATCGATATTTCAACGTGATTGTCTCATCCGGTTTCAGATCGACCTTCCAGTTCACCATGCCTTGACGTTTGGTCAGTTCGAGCATCGTCGAATCCGTGCTCATGGCCCCGTCCTTGGATGCGAAGATCGGCTTTCCCGGCACCGGTACGTTGATAACAAGCGTAATGGGCTGCGATTCGTAGTTTCGTATTTTCAACTCGCCTTCAAGCGTCACCAGGTCGAGGTACAGTTCGCGCCGTGGTGAATGTGCCTTGAGCTTGCGTTCGTACTCCCGTTCGGTCTTCTGGTGGGCGACGTTGACCGCCGCAGTCACCGGGTATTCGCAACGCCCGTTCCGGGGGGTGTACTTGAGCAGGTCTTCGCCCAGGGGTTGTGAGCCACTGATGGCCAGGGCTGGTCCCGTGGTCCATGCGGTGGTCGATTCGTTCTGCAGGACCAGCGAGTGCTGCACTCGCCCCGGTGGGGTCCAGCGATAGATGTGTGAATAGGGAATCGTCTGCTCGAACAGCGTGACGATCGCCTTTTCGCCCTTGCGCACGGTCAGGTCGTGCTTGGTGTAAACCGTGTAATCCGAACCCCCCGCACTGTGCAACATAGGCAGACCAAGATCCAGCCCTCCCATAGCCGAATCGATGCTCAACGTCTCAACCCCAAACTGGCTCGCGGCGTTGGCATTGTTGGCAAAGCTAGCCCGAGTGGCGATCTGCATGCTGATCTGGGCGGGGGCGATCGCGGTGCCGATCGTGCGGATCATCTGACCCACCACGATCGGGGCGAGGTAATCCGTGTGGGCGAAATTTGGCACCCCCACCACGAAATTCACATCGCCATGAATGATGTCCTCGGCTTCGTTGACCAGCGTCCCCCTCAACGTGAGTTTGATTGTCTTCTCGTCGATCACGCGCAAGGTGTATTCGGGAATCCAGGTGATACCCCCTCGCAGGTACGCGATGCCCAGTGTGCTTTGCGAAGAAGGCGCGATGCCTTCATCGTCCGTGACGTGGATCCTTAAGGGCAGATCAAGCACTTGCAGCTTTTGGATGTGGTCGATGGGGACTGCATAACGCAAACCTTCTTTCATTACGATTGCGTAAGTCCCGTCGACGGACGAGAGGGTGCCGCTGACGGTTCGATCGAGGGCCAGTTCGCGGTAGTCGATCTGCACGTCGAGGTTGAGGCACGAATACAGTCGTTGACGCCTCTCTTCGGGGGTGTCGGGGGATTCGACGCCATCAAATTCGAAGATCTCCCCCGGGCCCGAGCCGACGATGTCAACCGTCTGGTGTTCGTCGTGAGAGTAAATGGCCAGCGTGCCGAATGCGGCGGGGGGCAATGCCCCGGCCGTGCACCAGCCATCCCTCAACGTCACCTCCCCTTCGCGCATGAAGAAGCCGAATCCGTTCTTGAAGACGGCCACGGATTTCGTGGTCGTCTCCAGCACGTGCGGATTCTTGGGTTGTTGTGCCGCCCCGATCGAAGGCAGGAAGGCGATCGAACCTCCCACCATGATGAGTGCGCAGAATGATCGCCGATCCCTATTTTTCGTGGGCATGTCTGTTCTCCCAATTTTTCTGAGCCCGATAAAACGCCTTGAGCTATTCAATCGCCTTTCGTGCCGGGCGGTTCAATTCATACGAAGCGAGAAAGGCCTTTGTTTGTTGAATAATCAACGAATCGCTAGAGATTCGATTGCGTTGATTCACGACGATTACAATCGCCGATCCAGCAACCGATATTGCACCGCTTCCAGCACATGGGGCATCTGCACCGACTCAACCCCCTCCAGGTCCGCGATCGTGCGCGCGATCCGGCGGACCTTGTCGTACGCCCTTGCGCTGAGTTTCAGTTCCGTCATCGCCTGGCCCAGGACGACCTTGCTTTGCTCGTCGAGTGCGGCATACGTATTGAGCTGCTTGCCCGAAAGCTCGGCGTTGACCTTCACCCCCTGTCGTTGCTGCTGCACCTGGCGCGCCTGGGCGACCTGTTGCCTGATCGTCTCGGTGTCGGTGCCTCGTTGCTGGCCAGTGAGTTGCTTGTAGGGAACCGCCGGCACTTCGATGTGGATGTCGATGCGATCAATGAGGGGCCCGGAGATCTTTGATAGATAACGATCCATGGCCCGCTGGGAGATCTCGTCCGTGGCCATGTCGCCCTTGGCGGTTGGGTTGAGAGCCGCGACCAGCATGAACCTCGCGGGGAAGGTGATCGACCCGTGGGCTCGGGCGATCGTGACGTGTCCATCCTCGAGGGGTTGGCGCAGGGTCTCCAGCACATCGCGCGAGAATTCGGGCATCTCATCGAGAAACAGCACCCCCCGATGGGCGAGACTGACCTCTCCCGGCCTTGGCGTAGAACCCCCCCCGATGATGGCGGGCGACGAAGCGGTGTGATGGGGCGAACGCACTGGTCGTTCGACGACCAATGATTGACCCTTGGCAATCTGCCCCACGCTCGAATAGATCCGCGTCACTTCGAGGGCTTCCTCGCGCGACAAGGGAGGCAAGACGCCCGGCAGGGCCTTGGCCATCATGGTCTTGCCGGTTCCCGCGGGTCCCAGCATGAGCAGGTTGTGTCCCCCCGCCGCGGCGATGGTGACGGCGCGCTTCGCGGCTTCCTGTCCCCTGATATCGCCAAAGTCGAATTGTGGCGTGGTGTGGGCGATCATCTGTTCCGCATCGACTTGTTGATGCGGTTGCAGATCGACATTTCCATTGAGGAACGAAACGACCTGCCCAAGCGAGGTGACGCCAATCACGTCGATGCCATCGACCGCCGCGGCTTCCGGCGCATTGTCCTGGGGCAAGATCACGCCCACGATGCCCTTGGACGAAAGCGTCTTGGCCAACATGGCCAGACTGATCGCGCCGCGGATGGGGCGAATGCGTCCATCAAGGGCGAGCTCGCCCGCGATGAGGTAGTGCTCGAGCGAAGGACGCGCTGCGCCATCGATGGTGGTGATCTTTTCGATGGTCCCATCGGCGGACAGCAATGCGATGGCGATGGGCAGATCGAAGACCGGGCCTTCCTTCTTCACATCCGCCGGCGCGAGGTTGATGGTGAGCCTCAGGTTGGGATACCTGAATCCCGAATTGAGGATTGCGGTCCGTACGCGTTCGACGGATTCCTTCACCGCGATGTCGGGCAATCCCACGATCGTGACCTTGGGCAGACCGACGCTGGACAGATCGGCTTCGATCTCGCACGCGATCGCGTCGATTCCTTGGAGCACGAAGCTGTGACCCCGGCTGATCATGGTGAAAGGCACTATAACAAAACCCGATCATGTACACCATGCTGAACGTTCTATTTCAACAGAAATATCAGGCACAATCGATTTGAGCTGGGCAGCGCATCCTGGGGGTTTACGCCACTTGCATTACCAAAAAGCCTGCCTCATGACACTTGCCCGCCAGCCCCGACCATCACATGATGCTCCGACTTGCAGCGGAATATGACCAGACGCATGAACTCCTCCTCCACCAAACCATCCCACCACGCGCCCACTCCCTTGAAGGCGGTGCTTTTCGCGTCGTTTTTCGTCTCGATGGGCACGGGTGTTTTCTGGAATGGACTTTCGTTCATCGCCGACGAGCGATACGGGTTTTCAGAGCAGAAAAACTTCATACTTTTCGCGGTCATGGGCGTGGTGTATATGGTCGGGGCCCTGAATGCCGGGACGATCACCCGGATCGTCGGACGCTGGCTCTCGCCTCGGGGTGTCCTGCTGCTCGTGGTGCTGGGCCAGGCATCGTTGTGCCTGATCCCGGTGTTGTTCAGCGGCGAATGGACGTTGTGGTGCGCCGCGATCGGCGTCACGATCACAGCCTCGCTCGCCTGGCCCCTCATGGAAAGTTATCTGACATCAGGCCGTCATGGTCAGGACATGCGATCCGCCATCGGATGGTTCAACATCATCTGGACCGGTGCGGTGTGCGTGCCTTTGTTTCTCATGGCGCCAATTCTTGAAAATCATGGTGAGTGGGCGATTGGTGGACTGTCGATCATCAACCTCATCGGCGCGATCCCGCTGTGGTGGTTCGCACGGCAACCGGGGCATCACGATGCGGGACTCTCAAGGGAACACCTGAGCGACGAGTATCCGCTGCTCCTCCGCTCGGCACGGGTGCTGCTCCCCCTGAGCTACGTGCTCATGTCGGCCATGACCCCAATCCTGCCCTATCGCCTCGATGAGATCGGCGTGGATGTGCAATGGAAGACCCCCGCCACGGCAATCTGGATGGTCGTTCGATTCTTCGCGGTGATTGTGATGTGGCGTCTCAAGTTCTGGCATGGCCGCTGGGGCGCGTTGCTCATGGCAGGCGTGACGATGTCCGGCGGGTTCGGCCTCATCGTCCTGGCTCCCAACGTCACGACGATGTTGAGCGGC
>JAPULD010000375.1 GCA_027295365.1 Planctomycetota bacterium | reverse complement strand
TCCTCGGGCAACACGTTCCAGGCATAGGTCTCGACTTCGAAGTGCTTAACGTCCTTCTTGGGTTTCATGAGTTCCAGGCAGTCGTCGATGTAGTCGCGGGTGGTGCCCAGCAATCCGAAGGATTCCAGATAGATGGGGACGTGGAAATGGACGCGCCACTCGCCGATCGGTTCGCCTTGTTCCTCGGCGGCCCGGGTCGCGAGGGGGAGATCCTCGTGAAACGTGATCTTGCCACTCGCGTTGTCACGAATGCAGGTCTGGTGGAGATACCGATCTTCCTGAAAAGCCTTCAACTGTCTCAGGGCCTCGGGTTTCTCTTGGGAGCTCAAGGCGTCGAAATCAACCCGGATGGCGTTGGAGACCTGTACTTTGCCGATCCGGATTCCCGCGTCGTCGTACCGCTTGAACATCTCGGCCTGGTCCTCGAACATCACCGCGGCGTGGCAGATGTCGTGGCAGACGCGTATCAAATTAAGCACCGGATTTTCGCCAAAGGAAGGGACGAGATGTTGGTCAAAGAAGGCAACGACGTCCTCACTTCGATCCAGATAGCAACCGGGTTCAGGCTCCAGGTCCACATGGATGTCGAAGTTGGTCAGGTATGTTCCAAGCGAATCCATAGTCTTCGAGAGATGGGAGAGTACGGATTGCAGTTTTTCCGTCGACCAATCCTTGCCCCATCCCACTGGAACGGTCGAGATACTGATTTCATGACGTTCGTTCTCTGGTGACCTTAGGCATTGAAGAAGGTTGCAGGTGTAGTTGACACGGTCGAGATCACTCCAATCTGGACGGTACACCTTGTGTTTGACGACGTTCTCGTGAAAATCGCCATATGGAAACGCGTTGAACGTGAAGCACGTCAGGTTCTGTTGATCGAACCAATCCCAATATTCGTCATGCATGGGAGCGTGCCTGACTTGCGAGACCGATTCATTCGACAACCAGAGACCGATCGGCATCGGACCTTCAAGGCCTAGCCTTCGCCGAATGTTTGGTACATGCTTTGCCAAGCTTGTCTGATATTCATCAAGGGTCGCCCCCGCGTGCACGTTCGTGCAGTAGCCGACGATGCGTTCGGGAAACGGATCGACCAGGATTGATTCCGGGAGGTCAGCCATCGACATTAAACTTCGAGCACTGACTCAGAAAATTCCGGGGGTTGCCGAAGGAGATCTTCGAGATCGTCTCGGGCGTGTGCCCCCTTCGTTTCATTTCGAGCTGGGTCTTGGGGACGGACAATGGATCGCACGGCCCCCAGTCGCCCGCGGAGTTGATCCAGATTCGTTCGTGGCCAAAAGTTTCGATGATGTCCGCCGCGCGTTGGGGGGTGCACTTGGTTTCGGGATAGAGGGTCATGCCGGCCCAGAAGCCCCGGTCGAGCACCATCCCCACGGTGTGTTCCTCGACGTGATCGATGAGAACGCGGCCCGGTTCGATCGCCGGGTTGTTGGCGAGCGCATCCATGATCAGCAACGTGCCCTTGCGTTTGTCTTCCAGGTGAGGCGTGTGCACCAAGATGAGTTGTTCGTGATGGGCCGCCAGGGCCACGTGCTCCTCAAAGATGATCAACTCATTCTTTGAATTCTTGTTCAGGCCGATCTCCCCGATCCCCAGCACCGTGGGCAACTTGAGAAAGTCGGGTATGAACGACATGACTTCCCGGGCCAGGCCAATATCTTCGGCCTCCTTGGGATTGATGCACATCCAGGTGTAATGCTGAATGCCATAGTTCGCGGCACGCTTGGGTTCGAATTCCGTGAGCTGCCGGAAATAATCGAAGAACCCTTGTGGCGAGGATCGATCAAACCCTGCCCAGAAGGCCGGTTCAGTGATCGCCACGCATCCCGCGAGGGCCATGCGCTGGTAGTCGTCGGTGGTGCGGGACACCATGTGAATGTGGGGATCGATGTATAACATGTGTATTTCTGTGTCAGGAAGGATCGAGGGGCATCGCGCCCAACGCGCCTTTCATCGGAGCGGTGTCAATGGGTTCCGTGGAAAAATCGCTGAACAGTTCGAGCAATCGCCTGGCCCGATCGGGTTCGCCATCGCCCAGCACTTCCAAGGCGGATCGAAACGCGATCATCCGAAAGTCATCGCTCTTATTTTCCGATGTCCGTTCGAGTCGATCCAGGAATGCGGCGACATCGATGAGCTTGGCGCGATGCTCCATGAAATAGGCCTCGATGGCTTGTTCATAGGTCATCGGACATGAGGCGTCGGGATGGGGCATGACCTCACTCCTTGGTAGGGGACAGAAGGTCTTCATTGTATCGTGATCAGGTGGCGGTCGACGAGGATTGTGCATTTGAAAGACGCTCGATCGCCTGCTTCATCACCTTGAGGTCGATCTCATGCACATCGATCTGCTTGCCGATCCCGCCCAACAGGGGGATGGTCAGTTGGCCCCCCAGGTGTTCGCGGAATTCTTCGAGGCCTTCGAGCAAGGTGTCGATCTCCCCCATGGCTTCGTCGGAAAGGGTAAAGCCGATCATCTTCAGGCAGTTGAGGATTCGGCCTTCATCTTCCTCATCGAGCAGACCGATGAGCGACGAATACGTCACGTCGATGGCCATGCCGATCGCCACGGCCTCACCATGGGTGAGCCGATAGTCCGTCATCGCTTCGAGTTTATGAGCCGCCCAATGACCGAAATCGAGGGGGCGGGCGGATGTCAACTCGAACGCATCGCCACTCGTGATGATGTGCTGGAGGTGAAGCTGGGCGGATTTTCGGATGAGCGGTTGTGCGGCACGCTCATCTCGATCGCCCAATCGGTCGGAAAGTCTTTCGATGTCTTCAAAGAAGTGAGCGTCCTTGACCAACGCGACTTTGATCGCTTCGCTGAATCCGGAGCGCCAATCCCGATCCGAGAGCGTCGACAGGAAGGAATCGTCGTTGATCACTGCCCAGGGCGGACTGAACGTGCCGAGAAAATTCTTCTTGCCGAGATCGTTGAGACCGTTCTTCACCCCGATGCCCGAATCGCCCTGGGCAAGAGTGGTGGTCGGAATCCGAATCAGTCGCACGCCCCGATGGGCCGTCGCCGCGGCAAATCCGACAACATCGAGAATCGCTCCCCCCCCGATGGCGATGACGTAGGAGTGACGGCAGATCTTCGCCTTTTCGATCGCACGAATCACCTGATGAAAGGCGTTCCAGTCGTTCTTGCAGGTCTCTCCACCCGGTATCACGATTGGTTCATCGATGAGTTGGAGTCGATCGGTGTAGGTTTGCGAGTAGCCACGAATACACTCGATCAGATCGGGCCAAGCCTTCGCAACACCCTCATCGACGACGACGATGGCCCGATGGGGACCATGTTCAGTTATCCCAAACGAATCGATCAACGTCGTATTGGTCGGATCGAATGCGTTCCGGGTCATGCGGACCCGATGCATCCAGGAGACCTTAACTTTCGCGTCATCGCATCGATCGGATGAGGCGAGGCCATTGAATTCGGACTTGGAATCGTGGGAGGGCATGGGAATGACAAGCATAGTCATCCCTTGGTGGCCTGTCCGCTGAAAAGAACCGGGCCTAAAGGGGAAAGAAATCGCCCCTTGCCGTGAAGCAAGGGGCGAAATTCAATTTCATTCAGATGTCAGGACCGGTCCTCGATCTTGCACAATCAGAGCAGGATCAATGCGATGAGCGTTTCGAGATCATTTCGCAGCACGCTCTTTTCCGGTGAGGAATCCATCCAGTCCGGCGGGGGCGAATGATCGTCGACCTTTTCCAGCACCGTCATGAGCAGGTTGAGTGCCGAGGACTCCTTGCCCTTGGCGAGGGCGTTCGCCGCCTGGTTGACCCGACTGGCCAGCGAATTGCGCCGACCGGCATTGGCGTTGTCGTTGGGGCCGTTGAAACCGCTGAGATCGATTCCTTCAATTCCGTCGGCGACGAGGCGAATGAGATTAACCAGCAGGTCATCGCTCGGGACGTCGCCGCTGGCCACGCAGGGATTGGTCATGGCGGTGACTTCATCGCCGTCCGAGATTCCATCGTCATCCGAATCACGATCGAGCGGATCGGGACAGGTCTCTCCCATGGCCATGTCGATTTCGGTCCCGTCCCACAAGCCGTCACCGTCGGTATCCGGGTTGAAAGGATCCGTGAAATGCACCATCAATTCGTCATCGTCGGACAGTCCGTCGTTGTCGCTGTCGATGATGCCACTGAACTCGTAGGGCCCCATATCGACGTCACCATTCTGGATTCGGACGTTGCCATCCAGATCGAAGCCGATTCCGGCGATCGCGGCGTTGCTGCCTGTGTCAAGGAGAGCCGTGGAACTGGCGGTGAGGCGAAGATCCTCGTCGCCGGTTTTCGGGCTGAGATCGGGCCCGAGTTCGTCAGCGAACATCGGATCGGCATTGGTGTTCATCGAACCCCAGCTGCTGGTCAGTCCTTGAATGTCACTGTAATTGACGGTCGGAGGGGCAAAGGCGTATGCGATCTGTTCCGACTCGAGGGTGCCAGGGGTGTGGTCGGAATTCGCCCACAAGATGCAGTTTTCAAGCGTAAGGGAGCCGCTGGCGATGTGCACGCCACCACCGGTTCCGGAATGGTTGGCGTAGAAGGTGGAATTGGTGATGGTGGGACTACCGCCGTCGGCCAGAACACCGCCCCCGAACGTGGCGAACCCGAGTGACTCGTTGATCGAGAAAAGGCAATTGGTGACCGACATGGCATTGGAGAGCCCGTAGATGCCGGCACCGTCGAACTGGCTCGTGTTGTTGACGAACTGACAATCGAGGAGGGTGGGGCTGTTGCTCGTGAAAAAGAAGATGCCACCACCGCTATTGCCGTGGTTGTTCTGAAATGTGCAACCCAGAAGGGCCAGTGATCCACTGGCATCCGAAAAGTAGTAC
>JAPULD010000374.1 GCA_027295365.1 Planctomycetota bacterium | reverse complement strand
TCTGCCGGGCAGTGCAACACGCGCACCAGCATGGCGTGATCCACCGAGATCTCAAGCCGGGCAACATTCTTGTCGTCGACGAGGCGGGCGATGGGCCCGGAACGTCGTTCGACGATGTGGGGCAACCCAAGATTCTGGATTTCGGAGTCGCCCGATCGACCGATCCCGAGCGACAGACCACCACGTTGCAAACCGACATCGGTCAATTGATCGGGACACTGCCTTACATGAGCCCCGAGCAAATGACCGGGGATTCGCAACTGCTCGACGCCCGATCGGACGTGTATTCGCTGGGGGTCATCCTGTACCAACTCCTCTCCGGGCGACTGCCCCATGACCTCGGAGGAAAGATGCTTCCGGAGTCGGTGCGCATCATTGCGGACGAGGAGCCGCCCCCCATGAGCACGAGCAATCGACTCCTGCGAGGCGACCTGGACACGATCGTCACCCGGGCGATCGAGAAGGCCCCGTCCCGCCGATACCAATCGGCCCTGGAACTGGCCCTCGACGTCCAGCGTTATCTCGATGACGAACCGATCGTCGCTCGACCGGCCAGCGCGATCTACCAGATACGCAAGTTCGCCCGCCGAAACAAGGCCCTCGTGGGCGGCGCGATGGTGGCAGTGCTCCTCCTGGTGATCGGGATCTTCACCACCTCGACCCAAGCCGTTCGGGCCACCCGCGCCAGCGAGACGTCTCTGGAATTGAAACTCGTCGCGGAGAACGAGTCGGCCAGCGCCCATGCGGTCAGCGACTTTCTCAGCGAGATGCTCGAGTCAGTCTCGCCTCAGGAGGCCGGCGATGAAGTCACGGTTCGCGAGGCGCTCGACACCGCGGCGGCCACCATCGCGGAAGCTTTTCCGGAACAACCAACCGTCGAGGCGGCGATTCGGCACACGATCGGGCGTTCCTATCGCGCCATAGGCGAATACGACTCGGCGGGCGTGCATCTCACCATGGCGTTGGAGATTTACCAGACCCAGTACAAAGGTGACCATCCCGAAATCGGCTACGCCCTGGAAAGCATCGGCGTGCTGGCCTGGGAACAAGGAAAATACGACGAGGCCGAACTGACGCTCAACGACGCGTTGGCGATGCGAAGACGTCTCTATGGCGATGAACATGAGCGGGTGGCCTCAACCCTGAAAAACCTCGGCGTGGTGTACCTTGACACGGGTCGATACGCCGAGGCCGAGGCATCGCTCCGGGAGGCCGTGGAGATGGAACGTCGAGTCGAACTTTCGCTTGAGAAAATCGCCGACACCTTGGCCACTCTGGCCGCGTCGTTGAGCCAGCAAGACAAGCACGAGGAGGCGGAGACCTTCACGCTCGAAGCCCTCGATGCGTATCGCAATGTGTATGGCGAAGAACATGCGCATGTTGCGCGCTGCCTCAACAACTTGTCCGTCATCTACAGCAAGCAGGGTCGGAATGACGAGGCGGTGCCCCTGACCCGCCAGGCGATCGAGATCGAGAGCCGGGTGTACGGGGCGGACCATCCGCGATTGGCCATCGCCCATTTCAACCTGGGCATGATGCTCCGATCTCAAAAGAGCTACGGCGAGGCGGAGGTGGAAATTCTTGAGGCCCACGCCATCTGGCAGGTCAAGCTTGGCGATGAACACGCCTACACGCTGGCCGCCCAGGCGGCCCTGGGGGGAATCCTCATGAGCAATGGCAAGGTTGACGAGGCCGAACCGGTGTTTCGGGAAGTCTTGGCGACACGATTGAGGGTGCTCGGGACCGATCATCCCGAGACGTTCGTCTCCCAAATGAATATGGGCTGGATGCACAGCCGACGGGGCGAGCATGAACCGGCGGTTGAATACTATCGAACCGCCATCGAAGGCCGGCGTCGCGTGTTGGGGGCTGATCATTCCCGCACGCTGAGCGCCTGCAAGACGCTCGCCGATCTGCATTGGGGGGCCAGGGAGTTCGAGGACGCCGAACCGCTGTATCGCGAGGTCTTTCAAGGCTGGGAGGCGAAGTCGGGTCCGACCCACGCCCGCACGATCGCCGCGCTCAAGAACCTGGCGGGCATCCTGAATGAGCTGGAACGGGACGAGGAGGCGCTCGAGCTGTGGGAGGATCTGCTGCAGAGACGTCGCGAATTTCTGCCGGAGGATCATCCGGACCTCGGCGCCTCGCTGCATTCCATCGGGCTCACGTTGTTGAATCTGGACCGGTACGAGGAGGCGGAGGAGGCCCTGCGCGAAGGCGTTGAACTCCGTATTCGGGCGTTGGGCGATGCACACTGGCTGGTCTTCAATTCCCGGGGCCTGCTCGGTTCGGCGCTCGTCGGCCAACAACGCCACGAAGAGGCGGAAGATGAACTGGTTCAGGCCTACGAAGGACTTGAAGCCAATCCGGAAGTCAGCCCGTCCCGGATGTGCGATCTGATCAGACGCCTCGTCGATCTGTACGAAGCGTGGGAGAACTTCGAGGCGGAAACAACCTGGCGAAACCGACTTGCGAATTGCGAGCAGTGATCATCCATGATCGCGACACGTACCTTGATCCCATGACAATGGGCCCGGAGGGACTCGAACCCTCATTGGGGTTTCCCCCAAGCGGATTTTAAGTCCGCCGCGTCTGCCAATTCCGCCACAGGCCCAGAGTGGTCGCCACCATTGTAGGCGCTCATGGATTGGGCGTTTTGCCTGAGTTCATCTCGTCTCTTGTGACTCCTCCGAAGTATGGCCAGGATCGAGTCCATCTTGCTCACCGCAGCATTTTCATCATTTTCGTGTTGTCTCTCTCGTGTCTTTTAATCGTAGGATGCTCTGGATCGGTCGATCGTCGCCATCGAGCGTGTGAGTTCGCTCACTCCACACCGATATGAATGACGATTGGTCCCTCACCCCACAAAGGATCAGAATGACTGAAGATGTGTCCAGAGAAGTTGTGCAGACGGACCCCCGCCGGCACGACCTCGATGCACTTCGTGCCTTCGCCATGCTGCTGGGCATCGCCCTCCATGCGGCTCTTTCCTTCATGGACAGCCCTTGGATGGTGCAGGATCAATCTCGCTCGCCTTGGTTCGGACTGTTCGTGATGGCGGTTCATGGATTTCGCATGCCGCTCTTCTTCCTGCTCAGCGGCTACTTCACGATGATGCTTTGTCGAAAGCGAGGGCTGCAAGGCTTGCTTCGACATCGAGCCAAACGGATCGCCTTGCCCCTGGTTCTGGGGTGCCTCATCATCGTCCCGCTCATTCTCCTCATCGTCAATTGGGCGATCACGAGCTCTACTGCTTCAACCGAATCAGATCCCGGTTCACCCCCCGGGTTGGTCGCCAACGCTGATATCTGGACTGCCGCCAAGTCGGGTGATATCGCGGCGGTTCGCCAATTCATCGCGGATGGAGCCTCGCTCGATGGTCATGACCCGAATTTTGGCGTGACCCCGCTCGGTATGGCCGCCCTTGGAAACCAACCCGAAGTCATCGGCATCCTGCTCGATGCGGGAGCCGATCCCAGTGGGCGATACCAGGACCAGAACACGCCTTTGCACACGTCGGCCTTCTTCGGCTATGACGAAGTCGCGATGAAATTGCTCGACGCAGGAGGCGACTTCAAGGCCAGGAATGCTCAGAGTGAAACGCCAGGCGATTCGATGGGACATGGCAAAGCCACCACGGAGTTCATCGCGGGAATATTGAAGATGACGATTGACTTCGAGGCCGTCGAGGCGGGTCGGGATCGAATCAGGCAATGGGTGGAAGAAGAACCGCCAAGTCAGTTCAGCGTCGTCATGCAATGGCTCCTGTTCTTTCCCTTCTTTCAACACCTCTGGTTTCTCTGGTTCCTTTGTTGGCTGGTGACCGGCTTTGCACTGGTGACGCTCGCGAGTCGCCTCGTGCCGCGTCTGGCTTTGCCTTCGATCCTCATCGCCACGCCTTTATGCCTGCTTTGGCTCGTACCATTGACCATGGTGACGCAATCCGTGATGAACAGTGGCGGAACGATACCCGGATTCGGACCTGATACGTCGGCAGGGATTCTTCCGATACCACATGTGTTGGCGTACTACGCGATCTTCTTCGGGTTCGGTGCGCTCATGTACAACGTCCCGGGAGCGGCGGACCGACTTGGCCAGTCGTGGTGGATTCAGTTGCCCCTCGCGGCGCTCATCTTCCCGTTCGCCCTGGGCCTGGCGATCCAGGCGGAATGGACTCAGGAGCTGATCCGTAACGAGTATTTGTTTCGCGTGCTGGCCACTCTGGGCCAGGTCCTCTACGCATGGCTAATGATCTTCGGGCTCATGGGGCTGTTCGAGAAAGTGCTCAGTCGCGAACGCCCCCAGGTGCGGTACATCTCGGATTCTTCCTACTGGCTTTACCTCGTGCACTTGCCGCTGATCATCGCGGGGCAGGTGCTGCTGCGCAACGTCAACCTGCCGGCCTTCGTAAAGTTCAGCCTGCTTCTCGGCGTGACGCTGGTCATCCTCCTCGGAAGCTACCAGTTCCTGGTGCGATATTCCTGGGTCGGCCGGCTGCTGAACGGGCCAAGGGCACGCCCCCCGGTTGTAGGAGTCGAGTGATTGCGTGGCATCGCAAGGTGCGTGGTGCCATACTCCCAGTACAGCCGATTCCCTGAGCGATCGGCTAACTCGGTAACCATCACTTGGCAAGAACCTCACAGCCCCCATTTGGCAAAGAGCTTACGGTTTTCCGTCTCCTGAGAATCCCGCTCATACCGGGACCGTTCGTCCTCGAGTTCGGTATGCCTGATCAAGGCTCCGGGACAAGGTTCCACTCTCAACTTCGCCTCGTGCCAGACCTTGAGCGAGAAGTCCGGATCCGCTCCATACATGAAGTAACGCTCATCGAAGTATCCAAGCTCTTCGTAG
>JAPULD010000373.1 GCA_027295365.1 Planctomycetota bacterium | reverse complement strand
AGTTGGTCAGACGCAATTCATACTGTTTCTCTGTTTCATTCGCACCTTGAGGAGTTTCGGCCTTCATGCGATGCGTGGCGGTGACGCGTCCATTGGGATCCAGGTAGATGATGTCGATGTCCGTCAGGCAGTTTTTCATCCAGAATTTGAGTTTCCGGGATGACGGGAGGATGAACAGCATTCCGGTGCCGTCCGGTATTGTTGCCCGGTTCGAGAGGCCAGCCTCGATCGCCGGCAAGTCCGATGCGACTTCCAGCACGAAGGACTTTCCGTTGATGACAATGGTCTCGGTCCCGGAGGCGCCTTGGCCATCGCAGCTCGTGAGAAAAGTCGCGACGACCAGCATCAGTCCCAAGGCCAGACGTTTTACGCATTGCGCAGCCATGCTTCGTCCTCCTGCGTAAAGATCAAGGGATCGCTTCCTAATTTTTCGAGCGAGAACGATTCAAGAAAGTCCATGGCGCTTATTTCTGTTCGCGGCTCGCTTGCACTGCACCAATGGGCGAGAAGTCCTATCACGCGCTCTGATGACACGCCATGATCGCGATAGGAAGTGAGTCGGGTATCACCATGCCGTTTCGCCAGGCGGCGACCATCTTCGCCCAGAACAAGCGGCACGTGCCACCACCTGGGGGGAGTAAATCCCAACGCCCGATAGATCAGCATCTGCCGGGCGGCGGAGGGCAGCAAGTCGATGCCTCTCACCACGTCGGTGACGCCTTGGCGTGCATCATCCACCACAACGGCGAGCTGATACGCCGGTTCGTCACGCTTGGTCCAGATGACGAAATCACCGATCTCGCGATGTGGATTGAACGCCCCGGGACCTGCGAGTTCATCCTCGATTGGCATGTCCAGGTCCTGGGTCACGAATCGGTAATTCGCGCCGTGTACATTTGTCTTTGAATCCTGAAAGTCATCGGGGCGAAGTTCGGGAGGATAGCGCAATTCGTGCTCGTCACCATGGGGGGCCGAGGCCGCTTGCTCGACATCCTTTCGAGTCAGGCAACAGGCGTAGGCCATCCGGTTATCCACAAGCGTTTGAAGGGATTCGCGATAGGGGGTCAGATCGACGGATTGCCTCGAAACCTCTCCATCGAAGTCGATACCAAGCCATTGAAGGATTTCTAGGGTATTCTCGATGCTTCCCTGCTTGTTCCGGGGACCGTCGAGGTCCTCGATCCGCATCAGCAATTGCCACCCCTTCTGCCGGGCGATCGCCCAGTTGATCAGGAACGTCCTGGCATTGCCCAGGTGCAGGGCCCCGGTGGGGGAAGGGGCGAGTCTCGAAATTCGTTTTGTGATCGTCACGAGTTGGACTATAGTGCGTCCTCTGCGGATGGGCCTCGGCCAGGATGCCGAGTCGCCCTTGCCTCCTTTTCAAGCCCGCAATGGAGTACGGCACATGGAGAAGCTGACGCAAGAGCAGATCGACGAGAAGCTCGTTGATTTTCCGGAATGGACTCAAATCGGAGACACCATTCAACGAACTTTTCGGTTTGACGATTTTCTCGGCTCCATGGCCTTTATCAGCCGCGTGGCGGATCTGGCCGAGGAACAACAGCATCACCCAGACATCCTCATTCGCTACAACAAGGTGACGCTGACCCTGAGTACCCACGATGCAGGCGGGATCACCGAGCGCGATTTCACGCTTTCAAGGGCGATGGACAGTTGCGGCGCCGTGGCGTGAATCCAATGGGCTCCTCGGCGCATCGGTCCTGTTGAGTTCAACAGGATCAACTCAGGTCAGGGCGGTCAGACCAATCCATCATTCATATTCCAAAGCGTCGATGTCCACGGCTTCCCAGCGCACTTTGTTGTGACCCAGCAAGGTGCCGGTCGCGAAGGCGATGTCGATCTGGGAAATCTGGAAATCGGTGAGGGCGAGAATCTCGCGGGTCTGGGCATCGGCCAAATTCGCGGCGGCATCGAGTACATCCGTGGAGGTGCGCACGCCCACTTCGAACTGGCGTTGTTCCGCCTCGTAGGTTCGCAGGGCGAGTATCGTGGATTGTCTGGCTGCGATGATGCGCTGCCAATTCTGTTCGAGCTGGTCGATGGCTTCGTAGACTTCCTGCTCGATGGCCTGGGCTCTTTGTTCCTTGGTGGCCAGTCGTTGGAGTCGATCCAGGATCGCGCGATGCAGGCGGGCTTCGGCTTGTTCGTTGCCAAGGGGAATCGCCACGCTCACGCCCGCGGACCAGTCCTCGAAATTCTTGTCGGCCATCAGGTTGAATGAATCGGCATAGGTTCGCCCGATGCCATTGATGTTGTAGTTGTAATCAAGCGTGACCAAGGGCAGCTTCCGGTTTTTGGCCAGATCGATCGAACTGGCGTCGATGGCGAGCTGCAACTCAAGCTCGAGCATCTCCATCCGATTCTCGACCGCATTTTGTGCGATGCGTTCCGCATCGAGATCGAGCCCGAGCGGTTCGGGACCCGTGGAGAGAAACACCGAAGTTTCCGAATCCATGGGCAAGTCTTCGCGGTTGATGATCCGCTTGAGGTTGCGCTGAGATCGATTGACCAGAGTCTGGGCGATGATGATGCCTTCAAGCCTCGAGGAAAGTCCCGATTCGGCGCGGGTGATCTCGATCTGGGCGGAATCACCCGCCTGGACTCGACGACGGGCCTGCTCCAGTTGCCTCATGGCCAGGTCGTATTGCTGGACCCGCACGTCCAGTTCACGTCGCGCCGCGTACAACCGCCAATAGGCTCGATCGGCGTTGGCGAGGATGCGGATGGCTTCCAGTTTCGTTCGTGCCGTGGTGATCTGTTGTTGATACTTGGCCACGCGGATCGAATGCGTGTTCACGTATTCGCCGGCATTGCGAAAGATTGGTTGGGAGATGGAGAACGTCAGGTCGCTGTTGACGGTTTCGCTGACGAACGAGGATGCGGCGTTCGTCTCCTGGTCGATCGTGCGCATATTGATGTTGAGGATTCCACCCGAGCGGAGGGGAATGTCAATCCCGGCATTGAGGGTGTCGATGGTGGCCTTGGAGGCGACCGACGCGTCCGTGGTCGGCGAATCGATCTTCTGGCGATTCGCGATGAAGTTGAACGTCGATTCGAATTTCGCCTCTTCCTCGTCAACCGTGGCCTGGGCAATGGAAGGCCTGATCAACTCAACCTGCAATTCCAGGTTGTTGGCCAGCGCGGCGGCCCTGACTTCCGCGATGGATAGGATGATGCGATCATCCAGAATCGGGGCGACATATTCCTCGTAGTGGGGTACGTCTTCAAGTTTCACAGGATCGCTCTTGGAGTGATCGGCCAGCGACTTGGCCTCGATGGTCTGCAATGCCTCGCTCGGCACGCTGAAGTTCACATAGTCGTTGTGCTTGAAAGGATTCGAGCAACCGCCCAGAAGCAGCGAAATGCCGATGATCCATCTCCCCGCTCCATGATTGGAGCGCCGTCGTGAAGAGCTGATATTTTGCATGATGATTATTCGTGTCGCAACGCTTCGATGGGGTCGAGCCGAGATGCTTTGATCGCCGGGAACATCCCGAAGACCACACCGACCGTGGCGCTGAAGGCGAATGACATCACCACCGCCCACGTGGGGATAACCGCATGCTCGAGCCCGGCGTCGGGGATCATGGTCAGGCCGAACGCGAAAGCATTGCCGATGGCGACACCGATGAATCCACCCACGAGGCACAGCGTCACTGATTCAAGCAGGAATTGAAGGAGAACCGCAGATGGCGTGGCGCCCACAGCCTTGCGTAAGCCGATCTCCCGAGTGCGTTCTGAAACTGAGACGAGCATGATGTTCATGATTCCGATTCCACCGACCAAGAGGCTTATACCGACGATCCCGCCGGCGATTGCGGTGATGCCGGCCGCGAGAGCCTTGAACTGGTCGATGAGTTGGTCCAATGCCTGGACCTGAAAAGTATCGGGATCGTCCGGCCCGATGTCACGCAAGTTCCTCAGGACGAAGCTGACCTCGGCGATCGCTTCCTCGGACATATCCGGATCCTTGAGGTTGGCCATGATCATGAAAAAGAAACGGCGAGACTGCATCTTGGCGGCGGTGGCGAAGGGGATGTAGACTTCCACTTCCGAGCCTCCGGCCCCGAAATCAGCCTGAATCATGCCATCCCGCTTGTTTTCGATCACCCCCACGATCAGGAAACGTCGGCCGTTCAGGAGGATATGGCTGTTCGTCGGGTCGTTGATCAACCTCAGCTTTTCGATGGCCATATCGTTGATCAGGCACACTTGCCGGGCGTTATCTTCGTCGATCTGGCTGAATGGCCTGCCCAGGATCACATCGCGATCCTCGATGCTATGCCATGCGTTCCAGATACCCGTCACGCCGACGCCACTGACTGTCTCTTCACCGGCCTGGATGGTTGCCGCAAGACTTGTGATGGGCGTGAGTTCTTCGATGGAAGGGCAGTGCTCGGGGTTGGCGATGGCGTGCAGTTCCGGAATCTTCATCCGGATTTTCGAAAAGGGATAATTGCTGCGATGTTCGCCCACGGGCCGGTTGTGCAGGATGAACATCTTGCTGGCCCCGAACGACTCGAACTCCGAGAGGACCTTGGTCTGCAGACCCGTCAGGGCCGCGATCACCGCGCACACGGAGGCGACGCCGATGATGATGCCGAGGGCGGTCAGGAACGAACGAGTCTTGTTGATCCAGATCTGTTCAAGGGCAAGAAGAACGGCCTTGACGAAAAACAGAGGGTTCAACATTATTTCGCCTCCCCTGCATTTGATTCGGCATTGACCCGACGCGTGGAAATCTCAGGGTGCATCTGGCCGGCGTGATCCTCGTGGGACGTGAGATCAGTGGAAACCTTGCCATCGGAGAGTCGGATGATTCGTTGGCAATGCGCGGCCACATCGTTTTCGTGGGTGACGATGATGATGGTCTGCCCATCGTCATGGAGTTGATCAAAGAGTTCCAGAATTCCCCGCGTCGTGGACGAATCGAGGTTGCCCGTCGGTTCATCCGCCAGGAGGATTGCGGGTTTGTTGAGGATTGCCCGGGCGAGTGCGACACGTTGTTTCTGGCCACCGGAGAGTTGGTTGGGACGATGTCGAACCCGATCGCCAAGTCCCACGCGCTCTAGGGCCGCCTGAGCCGAGCGGGTCCGGCCTCGCCACTTGCCCTTGGCATAGAGCATGGGCATTTCCACATTCCGCAACGCGCTCATGCGTGACAGCAACTCGAAGGACTGGAAGACAAAGCCGATTTGTTCGTTTCGGGCCTGGGCGATTTCCTTCGCGCTCATGCGGCGAATGTCTTCGCCATTGAGCATGTATTTGCCCGAGCTCGGTCGATCCAGGCAACCCAGGATATTCATCAAGGTGGACTTGCCCGAACCCGAGGAACCCATGATGGCGACGTACTCGTTGGCTTCGATGTCGATGGAGACGCCATCCAGAGCGGCGATTCGCTCGACCCCCATCTTGTAGATCTTTTTGAGATTTTCCGTATGGATGATCATTGCTAGTTGCCCGAAGTCGCCAGGTTTGAGGTGGAAGCTTCTGAGGCACTCGGGACGACTGATTCTTCGTTCCCTGCCGCCAATTCGGTTTCCAAGTCAGGATCTGGAGTGACGTTCGGATCACGAATGTCCTTGTCGTGCTCGATGTCCTCAAGAGCCTTGTATGGGCCGATCATGATCCAATCGCCTTCGTCGATGCCCTTGACCACGATCGTGTGCGTCAGATCGCTGGGGCCGGCCTTGACGGGGGTGAAGACCGACTTTCCATCCACCACGCGATAGACCACCGAGACGGTTCGCTTTGAATGATCAACCAAGGGGTGATCGCGAATGAGGTTCTCGGGCAAGTCTTCGAGTACGCGCTGGACGATGGCCTGACTTTCCACCTTGAGGCCTTTGTGACCCGCGATCTCGATGTCCACGTTGGCGTTGAGACCTGAACGCAGTTTTGGCCTCGAAGGTCGATCTCGATTTCCGTTTCGAAATACCCGGTGCCATCGGTTTCGCTGGTCCGTTGCAGGGCGATCTTGGTGACGGTGCCACTGAATTCATCATCGGGATATGCATTGATGTGGATCCGAGCGTCCTGGCCTTCCTCAACATCGGCGATGTCGCTCTCGGGAACCTTGGCCTTCATGACCATGCGCGAGAGGTCCGAGATGGTCATGATCCGCGTGCCCATATTGCTGACCATGCCCAGCACGGCCTCGCCAACTTCAGCATCCCGGACCGTAATGACGCCATCCATCGGGGAACGGATGATGGTGTT